>NZ_CEEDEA010000007.1:0-273735 GCF_979253755.1 Methylobacterium sp. AC315 | reverse complement strand
GGGTGGGCCGGCCGTCAGGCCGGGTCGGGAGAGGGGAGCGACGGTGCCGAAGAAGGCTGGCGGCCTTCATCACCGCTCCGCCCCTTTCTGATGCCGGGTTCCCCTCTCCCGACCCCCGCTGACGCGAGGGCCACCCTCCCCCGCAAAGGGGGGAGGGGGAGCAGCGGGTCCGATTCCCCCCTCACAGATACTTCGATCCCATCTCGCCGGCGAACCGGTCCGGCGGGCCCTCCCAGACGATGCGGGCCTGTTCCAGCACGTAGACCCGGTCGGCATGGGGCAGCGCGAAGGTGACGTTCTGCTCGCCGAGCAGGACGGTGATCGGCGTGGTCTGGCGCAGGCGCTCCAGGGCCTTCGACAGCAGTTCCAGGATCACCGGGGCGAGGCCGAGCGTCGGCTCGTCGAGGATCAGGAGGCGTGGGCGCATCATCAAGGCGCGGGCAATGGTCAGCATCTGCTGCTCGCCGCCCGACAGCGTGCGGGCGGTTTGGCCTTCGCGGGCCTTGAGGATCGGGAACAGCTCGTAGAGCCACTCGCGCCGCTGCACGCTCTCGGCCTTGGTGACGTGCTGGCCGCCGAGATCGAGGTTCTCGCGCACGTTGAGGTCGCCGAACAGCTCGCGGGTCTCGGGCACCTGGACGATCCCGGCCCGGGCGATCGCGGCCGGCTTCATGCGGCCGAGATCCTGGCCGTCGAACCGGATCGTGCCGGAATGCGGGACGAGGCCCGAGATGGCGTTGAACAGCGTGGTCTTGCCGGCACCGTTGAGGCCCACCACCGAGACGAACTCGCCCTCGTGGACGTGGATCGAGGCGGCGCGCAGGGCCTGCGCCTTGCCGTAGAGCACGTCGACGCCCTCGACGGTGAGCAGCGAATCCGCCTTGAACGCGGCCTCGGGCCTGGCGGCGGTCTCGATGCTGCCGCCGAGATAGACCCGGCGCACCGTCGGGTCGGCCATCACCGCCTCGGCCGAGCCCTCCGCGATGCGTTCGCCGAGATACATGGCGAACACCCGGTCCACGAGGGCCGCGACGCTCTTCACGTTGTGGTCGACGAGGAGCACGGCCTTGCCCTCGTCCCGGAAGCCCCGGATCAGCTCGGAGAAGGCCGCGACCTCGCCCCCGGTCAGGCCCGCGAACGGCTCGTCCACCAGCACCACCCGCGGGTCGCGGGCGATCGCCTTGGCGAGTTCCAGGCGGCGCAGGTCCGCGAAGGGGAGGGTACCGGGCCGCCGGTCGGCCACCGCGCCGAGGCCGACGCGCTCGGCGATGTCCCTTGCGCGGCGCGCGACGTGGGGATCCGCAGCCAGGCGGATCAGGCTGTCGGGCAGCAGCGCGAGGCTGATGTTCTCCAGTACGGTCTGCCGCTGGAGCGGTCGCGCGTGCTGGAACACGAGGCCGATCCCCTGGCGGGCGACCCGGTGGGCCGGCATTCCGCCGATCTCGGCGCCGTCGAGGCGGATCGAGCCGGCGCTCGGCCGCTCCAGCCCCATGATCAGCTTCATCACGGTGGACTTGCCCGAGCCGTTCGGCCCGATCAGTCCCAGGATCTCCCCGGGGCGCAGATCGAGGTCGATGTCCTTGACGGCGACGAGGCCGCCGAACCGCTTGGTCAGGCCCCGCACCGTGAGGCAGGGCTCGGCGAGGGGGGCGGCGTTCAGCGCAGGCCTGACGGCGACGGTCATCGCGCTCTCCGGATGGATGCGAGGCCCAGCAGCCCCGAGGGCACGAACAGGATGACCAGCAGGGCCACGGCCGAGACCACGAAGGTCGAGAGCGGGCCGAGCGGGCGCAGCAATTCGCCGGCGGCGATCAGGAACACCGCCCCGAGCGCGGCGCCCACGATGGTCCGCCGCCCGCCGAGCACCGCCGCGATGATCACCTGCACGCCCACCGCGGTGTCGATCAGCGTGCCGACCGAGGCGGTGCCCATGTAGAAGACCACCAGCCCACCCGCGAGGCCCGAGAAGGCGGCGCTGACCGCAAAGGCCGCGAGCTTGTGCTTGGCGACGTTGAAGCCGAGCGCGCCGGTCACGATCGGGTCCTGGCCGGCAGCCTGCAGGATCAGCCCCACCGGGGAGCGGGCGATGGCCGTGAGGACCAGCCCGGCAAAGGCCATGAAGCCGAGCGCGATCCAGTAATTGGTGTCGGCGTCGATGGAGATCACGTCCGGCACCGTGAGCCCGATCTCGCCGCCGGTGATCCCGGAGAACACCACGATCATGTTCTGCAGGAGCAGCACCGCGACCAGGGTGATCAGCCCGAAATACGGACCCCGCACCTTCAGGGCCGGCAGCGCCAGGGCCAGCCCGCCGACCACCGCCAGCACGGTCCCGGCCGCCAGGCAGTAGGGGATCGGCAGCTCGTAGCGGTTGTTGAGGATGCCGGCCCCGTAGGCTCCGAGCCCGATCAGGAAGGTCGGGCCGAAATTCACCTCGCCGGCGAAGCCGAAGAGCAGGTCCCAGGCCATGGCGAAGACGCCGAAATAATACGCGATGGTGAGGAGCCCGAGGATGTAGCCCGAGACCCACCAGGGCAGGAACGCGGCCAGGGCGAGCGCCAGCAGCGCGACCCAGAAGCCCGGGGTGGTGAGGAGCTTCATGAGCGGTTCCATCCTCCGCGCGTTGCCCTCCGCCCTCTGCGGGGGAAGGTAGGCCGGCCGTCAGGCCGGGTCGGGAGAGGGGAGAGCGTTCCGCGGAGGTCGCGCATGTGGCATTCGGGCCGGCGGGAGAGTCCCGAAAGAACCATCACCGCCGCCCCAGCAGGCCCTGCGGGCGCAGGTACATGACGGCCACGAGCAGCAGCAGGGCCGGGATCACCCGGTAGGCCGGGGAGATCAGGTAGGCGGTGGCCGTCTCGAGATAGCCGACCACGTAGGCGGCGATCAGCGAGCCGGTGACGCTGCCGAGCCCGCCCAGCACCACGATCGAGAAGGCGCTCGCGGTGAGCGGCCCCACCGAGTAGGACGACACCCCCAGGAACATCCCGAGCAGCACCCCGGCGATCCCGGCGAGCAGCCCGTAGATCGCCCAGACCGCGACGTAGATCCGGCCCATGTCGTGGCCGAGCAGCGTGACCCCGCGGGGGTTCATGGAGGCGGCGAGCAGGACCTTGCCGGCCCGCGCCTTGTTCACGAACAGCCAGAGCAGGCCGATCACGATCCAGCAGATCACCGCGGTGAAGATCTCGTTGCGGGGCGTGCGCACCCCGGCGATCTCGATCACGCCCTCGACGATCGGCAGGACCGTCTTCGGGTTGTCGGTGAAGAAGTAGGCGACCAGCTCCTGGATCATGATGCCCCAGAGCAGGGTGCCGGTGAGGACGAAGATCTCCTTCTCCTCCCGGGGGATCGCCCTGCTGCGCTCGATCGGCGCGACGATGGCGAAGTAGGTCACCAGGGAAGCGGCCAGCCCGCACAGGATGCCGATCCCGGCGCCCGCGTAGGAGCCGAGGCCGAACTGGGCGGAGGCCGCCCAGGCGGCGACCGCAGCCATCACCATCAGCGCGCCGTGCGAGAGGTTGAGCACGCCGGAGACGCCGAAGATCAGGGTGAAGCCCATCGCGCCGAGCGCGTAGAGCGCCGAGATCGCGAAGCCGTCGACGAGGATCTGGAGGCCGATCATCGCGCTCTCCCCGCCCGCTTCACTGCACCGCCGGCTTGACCGCGGGCGGCAGGACCAGCTTGCCGTTGGCCACCTCCGTCGGCCAGATCGCGACCTGCTTGCCGCTCTGCCACTGGGCCAGCAGCCCGGTGACGAAGCCCCGCCCGTACTTGATCGAGTGGGTGAAGGTCTCGTCCTTGCCGTAGAACTGGATGCGCCCGACCGTGCCGAGCCAGTCGGTCTTCTCCAGGGCCTCGACCAGCTTGTCGGCCTCGGTGGAGCCGGCGCGCTTCACCGCGTCCGCCGCGTAGTGCATCGCGTCGTAGGCCATGTAGCCCGCGTAGGACGGGGCGCCGCCGAAGCGCTTGACGTAGGCGTCCGTGAAGGCGTTCGTCTTCTCGGTCATTGCCACGCCGGGGACGGCGATCGCGTCGAACAGCACGCCCTGCGTGCCGCCGTTGGTGTTGGCCCAGAAGGTGGACGAAGTCGCCTGGCCGCTGATGCCGGTCATGGCGATCGGCACCTGCTGGTTCTGCCACTGCACGGTGGGCTGCACGCCGACATGGGCGATGCCGGTGACGATCAGGTCGGGCTTGGCCGCCTCGATCTTGTTGTAGATCGGGGTGAAGTCGCCCGTATCCGGCGAGAACCGGACATGCTCCACCACCTTGAGCCCGGCCTTGGGCAGGCAGTCCTCGTAGGCCGCATCCAGCGGACGGGTCCAGGCCGCGTCCTCGCTCATGATCGCGGCGGATTTCGCCTTGAGCAGCCCGACCAGCGCCTCCTTGGCCGAGTCGCAGACCGACTGCGCCAGGGCGTGCGAGGTCAGGTAGCCGTGGAAGGTGTAGCGGTTGCGCGCGTAGTCCTTGTGGACGGCGACGCTGATCTCGTTGGAGGCGGCCCCCGGGGTAATCATCGGGGTCTTGAGCCGCGCCGACCAAGGCATCAGCGCCAGCACGACCTCGGAGATGTAGCTGGCGATGACGAGGTTGACCTTGTCCTCGCTGACCGCCCGCTGGAACGCCCGGACCGCGTCGGAGGCGGAACTCTTGTCGTCGTAGGTCACGACCTGGATCTGCCGCCCGTCGACCCCGCCCTGGGCGTTGATCTCGTCGGCGGCGAGCTGGACGGCCTTCGGGATCGCGGCGCCGGCCACCGACTGCGCCTCGGCGATCACGCCGACCTTGATCGGGTCGGCCGCGTGGGCCTGTCCCGACACGATCAGCCCCGCAGCGAGCAGCGTGGGCAGCGCGCGCCGAATCGGGGCACGCCGAGCGACGACGCGCACGGTCTCGGACATCGGCGATTCCTCATCCCAAGTGCCCGAATTTTTTATTCGCGGGCTTGGGATGAACTGTATCCGCGCAAAACCAGAGCACAAGGCCCGCACCGGGACCGGCCGGTGACGTTTCGGCCCAGTCGTTTTCCGCCCGGGGTATCGACTCGCGCCGCGCCAGCCTAGGCTCGCACCGGCTCCGCGAAAAGCGGGCTCGACGGCCTCGAAGAAGGGCGACGGACAGGTGAGGAACGCACGCTCGGCCGCGGCCGGGGTTCGCCCCGGACCGCGGCCCCGGATTCCTGCGACGCGTCCTGCGGCCTCGGGCGACGGGGCGGCGCTCATGAGCCTGCGCTGGACCCGGCGCCCGGAGGGCTCGACCTGGGGGGATTTCGGTCCCGACGACGAACTCGGGCGGCTGAACCTGCTGACCCCCGAGAAGGTCCGCCAGGGTGTCGCCGAGGTCCGCGAGGGCCTGACCTTCTGCCTCAGCCTGCCGCTGGACCTGCCCGGCGGCACCGTCCTCAATCCGCGCCGCCACCCGCCGCAGATCACCCCGACCCGGCGGGCCGACGGCCGGCCGAACATGAACTTCCCGGTCTGCGAGGAGGTCGCGGGCGCCACCGACGTGATCTGCGACGACCGCGCGCTGATCCACCTGCAATACTCGACGCAGTGGGATTCGCTCGCCCATGTCGGCTCGCTGTTCGATGCGGACGGCACCGGCGCCGGCCCGACCTTCTACAACGGCTTCCGCGGCGGCCGGGACATCGTCGGCCCGAGCACGAACGAGGCGGCCGACCAGCCGTCCCGGGCGAACAGACTCGGGATCGAGCGCCTGGCCGAAGTCGGCATGCAGGGCCGGGCCGTGATGATCGACCTGCGCGCGCATCTCGGCGACGCCAAGGTCAAGGTCGGCTACGACCGGCTCGCCCGGATCCTCGAGGCCGACGGCGTCGTGATCGAGCCCGGCGACATGGTCTGCCTGCACACCGGCTTCGCCGAGCGGCTGATCGCCATGGGCGGCACGCCCGATCCGAAGCAGGTCCACAACCTCTGCGCCGGCCTCGACGGCCGGGACCCGCGGCTCCTCGACTGGATCACCCGCTCGGGGCTGTGCGCGCTGATCGCCGACAACTACGCCGTGGAGGCCTATCCGGCCGGGGTGGGACCGGCCTGCTGCGCGACGCTGCCGCTCCACGAGCACTGCCTGTTCAAGCTCGGAATCAACCTCGGCGAGCTGTGGCACCTGACGCCGCTCGCGGAGTGGCTGCGCGCCCATGGCCGCAGCCGGTTCCTGCTGACGGCGCCGCCGCTGCGCCTGCCAGGGGCGGTCGGCTCGCCGACGACGCCGATCGCGACGGTTTGAGGGAGGGCACGATGGAGATCGCGATCGTCGGCGGCGGCCTGATGGGCCACGGCATCGCCCTGTTGCTGGCGCTCCGGGGGCACGGCGTCCGGATCACCGACACGGATGCGCAGACCCGTGCCCGGGTGTCGGCGCTCATGGAATCCGCGCTGGCGACCCTGCAGGAGGGCGGCGCTGCGCCGGACGGGTGGGACGCCGCGCGGCTCGCCCGGTCCGTCCGGGTCGAGGCGGAGCTCGAACCGGCGGTCGCGGGCGCCGGCCTGGTCATCGAGGCGATCACCGAGAACCCGGAATCCAAGCGGGCGCTGTTCGGGGCGCTCGACCGGCTCTGCCCGGCCGACGCGATCCTGGCGAGCAACACCAGCTACCTCGACGTCTTCCCGCTGATCCCGCAGGCCCGGCAGGCGCGGGCGCTCGTGATGCACTGGTACACGCCGCCCTACATCGTCGACCTCGTCGACGTGGTCCCGGGGCCCGGCACGGATCCGGCCGTGATCGCGGCGATGCACGACCTCGTGCTCGGCCTCGGTCAGGTGCCCATCGTGCTCAAGCGCTTCATCCCCGGCTACGTCGCCAACCGCATCCAGTCGGCGATCAGCGCCGAGGTGTTCCGGCTGCTGGACGAAGGCATCGCCGAGCCGCGCGAGATCGACGACGCGATCATCCACGGGCTCAGCTTACGCATCCCGATCCTCGGCCACCTCGCCAAGGCCGATTTCACCGGGCTGGACCTGACCCGGCGCGCCCTGGCGAACGGCAGCTACGCGCCGCCCCCGGCCCGGACCCGGTCGGAGACCCTGGACGCACTCTGCGCCGGGGGCCGGACCGGAGTGATGGCGGGGCGCGGCTATTTCGACTGGGGCGGACGCGAGCCTGCGGACCTGTTCCGCGAGCGCGACCGCAAGCTGCTGGCCTTGAAGAAGGCGATGGCCGGGATCGGCCGGATGGAGGGCACATGATCGGCGCGGACCTGTCCGGACGGCGCATCCTCGTCACCGGCGCCTCCTCGGGCATCGGGCTGGCCACGGTGACGCTGTTCGCCCGCAACGGCGCCAGCGTGGCGCTGAACCACCTCCCCGACGATCCCCGCGGCCCCGCGGAGGCCCAGCGTCTCGCCGCCGAGGGCCTGGCCGTGATGGCGCTGCCCGGGGACGTGTCACGTCCCGGCGAGGCCGAGGCGATGGTGGCGGCCGGGATCGCGGCGCTCGGCGGCCTCGACGTGCTGGTCAACAATGCCGGGACCTCCGGCACCACTGCGCCGATCGCCTTCGAGGACCTCGACGCGATGACGGAAGAGTTTTGGGCCACGATCCTGGCCACGAACCTCCTCGGCCCGTACCGCTGTTCGCGGGCCGCGGCGGCGAGTCTGAAAGACAACCGCGGGGCGATCGTCAACACGGCCTCCGTGGCCGGGCTCGGGCGGCGGGGCTCCTCGATCGCCTATTCGGCCAGCAAGGCCGGGCTGATCAACCTCACCCGCAGCCTGGCCAGGGCCCTCGCCCCGGACGTGCGCGTCAACGCGGTCGCCCCCGGCCTCGTCGCCACCCCGTGGACCGAGCCGTGGCCGGAGGCGCGCAAGGCCGCGACGGTGCAGCACACGATGCTGCGCCGCATGGCCCGGCCCGAGGACATCGCCGAGACGATCTTCTTCCTGGCCGCGGGCGCCGCCTACATCACCGGCGAGACGATCACGGTGGATGGCGGGGCGCTATAGCGGCCCTCGTCCACACGCGGGACGGCACCGTCAGGATCAGGCCAGGGAGGAAAGTATGTCCCGGACGACCATCATCACCTGCGCCCTCACGGGCTCGTTCGACACGCCGAAGAAGAACCCGGCGGTGCCGGTGAGCCCGAAGGCCATCGCCCAATCCGCCCTGGAGGCCGCCTCCGCCGGGGCCGCGGTGGTCCACATCCATGTCCGCGATCCCGAGACCGCCGCGCCCAGCATGGAACTCGCCCATTACCGCGAGGTGGTCGAGCGGGTGCGCGAGAAGAACGAGGCCGTGATCCTCAACCTTACCACCGGGGCCGGGGGCCGGTTCGTGCCCGGCGATCCCGACCCGTCGGTGGCCGGCCCCGGCACCACCTTCGCGTCACCCGAGACCCGGACCCGGCACGTCGCGGCGCTACGCCCCGAGATCTGCACCCTCGACGTCGCCACGATGAACTTCGGCGAGCACTTGTTCCTCAATACCCCCGCGCACCTGCGGGCGATGGCGGCGCAGATCCGCGAGGCCGGGGTGAAGCCCGAGATCGAGGTGTTCGACCTCGGCCAGATCGAGCTGGCCCGGCACCTGATCGCCGAGGGGCACCTGGCGCGGCCGCCCCTGTTCCAGATCTGCCTCGGCATCCCCTGGGGCGCGCCCGCGACCCCGGAGGCCCTGGTGGCGATGCGCGCCCGGCTGCCCGAGGACGCGGTCTGGTCGGCCTTCGGCATCGGCCGGGAGGAGTTTCCGATCCTGGCGGTGGCCGCCGGGATGGGCGGCAACGTCCGGGTCGGGCTGGAGGACAACCTCTATCTGTCCCGGGGCGTGCTCGCGCCCAGCAACGCCGCCCTGGTGGAGAAAGCGGTGAGCCTGCTGGCCCATCTCGACCGCGAGCCGGCCACGCCCGACGAGGCGCGGGCGCTGTTTGGGCTGGCGCCCCGCGGGTGAAGGGAGACCCTGACGGATCGCCCGCATCCTCTCACCGGCCGGTATCGGCTCCGATCCGGTCCGCCTAGACTGCATTCGGACGACATCCGAGCGGCGAACAACGCCGCCGCGATCAAAGAAACAGGGAGTGAGACATGACGGTCCGCCACCGCGTCGCGGCACTGACGGGGCTTCTGTGCGCGCTCGGAGCCGGGGCGGCGCTCGCGGCCGACCTCGTGCCGGTGAAGATCGGCGTGCTGAACGACCGCTCGGGCGTCTACTTCGATTCCACCGGCGAGGGCGCCGTGGTGGCGGCCCGCATGGCGGTGGAGGATTTCAAGCCGGAGACCCAGGGGCTGAAGGTCGAGGTCGTGGCCGCCGACCACCAGAACAAGCCCGATGTCGGCGCCTCGATCACCCGGCAATGGTACGACCGCGACGGGGTCGACGCGGTGTTCGACGTGCCGACCTCCTCGGTGGCGCTCGCGGTGGCGCAGATCACCAAGGAGAAGAACAAGGCCTTCATCAACTCGGGTGGCGGCACCGCCGACCTGACCGGCCCGGCCTGCACCCCCAACACCGTCCACTGGACCTACGACACCGCCGCGCTCGCCAACGGCACCGGCAAGGCGATGCTCAAGCGCGGCGGCAAGTCCTGGTACTTCATCACCGCCGACTACGCCTTCGGCCTCGCCCTGGAACGCGACACCAAGGCGGTGGTGGAGAAGAGCGGCGGCACGGTCGTGGGCGGCGTGCGCACGCCCTTCCCGAACCCCGATTTCTCCTCGTTCCTCCTGCAGGCGCAGGCCTCCGGCGCGCAGGTGATCGGCCTGGCCGATGCCGGCCTCGACGCGGCCAACGCGATCAAGCAGGCGCATGAATTCGGCATCCGCCAGGGCGGCCAGACGCTCGCCGCCCTGCTGATCGCCATCACCGACATCCATTCCCTGGGGCTCGAAGTCGCCCAGGGCCTGGCGTTCACCGCCTCGTTCTACTGGGACCTCAACGACGGCACCCGGGCCTTCGCGGACAGGTTCGGCGCGCGCATGTCCGGCCGGAAGCCGACCTCGTACCAGGCCGGCGTCTACGCCAGCACGCTGCACTACCTGAAGGCCGTGGCGGCCCTGCACTCGGCCAAGGACGGCGCCGCCGTGGTGGCCAAGATGAAGGAGCTGCCCACCGACGATCCCCTGTTCGGCAAGGGCACGATCCGGCCGGACGGGCGCAAGATCCACCCGATGTACCTGTTCGAGGCCAAAACGCCCGCCGAGTCGAAGGGCGAGTGGGATCTCTACAAGGTGCTGGAGACGATCCCGGCCGAGCAGGCGTTCCGGCCGATGAGCGAGGGCGGCTGCCCGATGGTGGCCGGCCTGCGGGCCAAGTAGGGGCCAAGTAGGCAGCCGCCTCGCCGGTCACGCGGCCCCGATCGCGCCCAGCGTGGCCATCGCGTCGTCAGGCAGGCTCAGCGCGGCCGCCGCGAGATTCTCGCGCAGGTGGCCGAGCGAGCCGGTGCCCGGGATCAGCAGGATGTTGGGCGCCCGGCGCAGCAGCCAAGCCAGCGCCACCTGCATGGGCGTCGCCCCGAGCTGGGCGGCGACCTCCGACAGGGCGGTGGATTGCAGCGGGCTGAAGCCGCCGAGCGGGAAGAACGGCACGTAGGCGGTGCCGGCCTCGGCCAGCGCGTCGATCAGGGCGTCGTCGGCCCGATGCGCGAGATTGTACTGGTTCTGCACGCAGACGATCTCGGTGATCCGCCGGCCCTCGGCGACCTGCGCCTGCGTCGCGTTGCTCAGCCCGATCCGCCGGATCAGCCCCTGGCGCTGCAGCTCCGCCAGCACGGTGAGCGGCGCCTCGATCGGGCCCTCCGCGGGACCGTGGGCGTCGAACATCAGGCGCAGGTTGACCACGTCGAGGGCGTCAACGCCCAGATTGCGCAGGTTGTCGTGGACGGCCCGCGTGAGTTCCTCCGGGGAGAAGGCCGGGTTCCACGAGGCGTCCGGCCCGCGCTTGGCGCCGACTTTGGTCACGATCACCAGATCGTCGGGATAGGGGTGGAGCGCCTCGCGGATGATCTGGTTGGTGACGTGCGGCCCGTAGAAGTCGCTGGTGTCGATGTGGTCGACCCCCTCGGCCACCGCCGCGCGCAACACCGCGACGGCCGTCACGCGGTCTTTCGGCGGTCCGAACACGCCCGGCCCGGCGAGTTGCATGGCCCCGTAGCCGAGGCGTTTCACGGTGCGGTCGCCGAGCGCGAACGTGCCGGCCTGCGCGATGTCGGTCATGGCGAATCTCCTGTGTGCGCCCCGGATGTAGACGGCGCGACCTGATCGGATAAGCGCTGATGTTCGGCACGGGCTGTGCGAGATCTCGAACAATGACGATGGACCTGTCGGACCTGACCGCCTTCGTGACCGTGGCGCGGGCCGGCGGCTTCCGCGAGGGCGCCCGCGCCGGAAACGGCAGCGCGTCGAGCCTCAGCGAGGCGGTGCGCCGGCTCGAGGCGCGCCTCGGCGTGCGCCTCCTGAACCGGACCACCCGCAGCGTCGCGCCCACCGAGGCCGGCATCCGCCTGCTGGAGCGGCTCGGCCCGGCACTCGGAGAAGTCGAGGCCGCCCTCGATGTGGTGAACGGGTTCCGCGACCGGCCGGCCGGACCGCTCCGGCTCAACGTGCCTCTGAGCGCGGCACGCCTCGTCCTGCCCGCGATCGTGCCGCCGTTCCTGGCGGCCTATCCCGAGATCCGGCTCGAACTGGTGGTCGAGGATGGATTCGTGGACGTGCTGGCGTCCGGCTGCGACGCCGGCATCCGCTACGACGAGCGGCTGGAGCAGGACATGATCGCGGTGCCGATCGGCCCACGGCGGCAGCGTTTCGCCACGGCGGCGGCGCCGGCTTATCTCGACCGGCGCGGGCGCCCGGAGCATCCGCGCGACCTCCTGGCCCATGATTGCCTGCTGGGCCGGTTCCCGAGCGGCAGCCTGACGGCGCCGTGGGAGTTCGAGCGCGACGGGGAGATCGTCCGCGTGGATCCGTCCGGCCCGCTGATCGTACGCGTCGGCGCCAGCGACCTCGCGGTCGCGGCGGCGGTGGCTGGAACCGGGATCATCCACCTGTTCGAGGACTGGCTGCGCCCGCAGCTCGACAGCGGCGCCCTGGAGCCGGTGCTGGAACCCTGGTGGCAAGTCTTCTCCGGCCCGTTTCTCTACTATCCCGGCCGCCGGCACCTGCCGGCGCCGCTGCGGGCGTTCGTGGACTTCGTCGGCACGGGTCCGCGCGGGCTCACTCCGGCAGCGCGAACACCGTGAGCTGGCCGCCGGGCGCCGTGTACTGCGACAGGGCCGCGTAGCCGCCGACCGCGCCCGAACCGTCCGCCGGGTCGGTCAGTCCGGCGGCCAGCCCGATGCCCGCCCAGCCGCCGATCCCGGACAGCACCGCCACGTATTGCCGACCGTTGTGTGCGTACGTGGTGACGTTGCCGACGATGCCCGACGGCGTCTTGAACCGGTAGAGTTCGTGCCCGTCCCGGGCGTCGACCGCCTTGAGGTAGCCTTCGAGCGTGCCGTAGAAGACGACGTTGCCGGCGGTGGCGAGCGCCCCGGACCAGACCGAGAACGGCTCCGGGATCGTCCAGGCGATTTTTCCCTTGGCCCCGTCCCAGGCGATGAACGCGCCGGTTCGGTCGGAGCCCTCGGGCGGGTGCAGGGTCAGCGTCGCGCCGACATAGGGCTGGCCCGGCGTGTAGCTCACCCGGAACGCCTCGTAATCCATGCACATGTGGTTGGTCGGCACGTAGAACAGCCGGGTGACCGGCGAGTAGGCCGCCGGCTGCTGGTTCTTTGCGCCGAGCGCCCCCGGGCAGATGTTCTTGGTGACCTCCTCCTCGTCGGCCTCGCCGGGCGCGTAGCGCTTGTCGAGCACCGGCCGCCCGTAGCCCGGGGAGGCGCGGTCCAGGTCGATCCGGCTCGCCCAGTTGACGCTCGGGTCGAACTTGTCCGCCACCAGCACCTCGCCGGTCGCGCGGTCGAGGGTGTAGCCGAAGCCGTTGCGGTCGAAATGGGTCAGCACCCGGCGCGGGCGTCCGTCGATCACCTGCTCGGTCAGGATCATCTCGTTGACGCCGTCGTAGTCCCACTGGTCGTGGGGCGTCATCTGGTAGACCCAGCGGGCGAGCCCGGTGTCGGGGTCGCGGGCGAAGATCGCCATGGTCCACCGGTTGTCGCCCGGGCGCTGGGCCGGGTTCCAGGTCGCCGGGTTGCCGGTGCCGTAATAGACGAGGTTCAGCGCCGGATCGAACGAGAACCACCCCCAGCTGCAGCCGCCGCCGATCTTCCATTGGTCGCCCTCCCAGCTCGTGAGCGAGGAATCCCGGCCGATCGGGCGGCCGAGTTCGGTGGTCGTGTCCGGATCGACCAGCATGTCGGCATCAGGACCGGTGGCGTAGGCGCGCCAGAGGCGCTGGCCCGTCGCCTGGTCGTACGCGGTGACGTGGCAGCGGGCGCCGTACTCGCCCCCGGCGATGCCGACGATGAGCTTGCCGTGCACCGGCAGGACCGTGGCGGTGTTGGTCTCGCCCCGGGCCGGGTCGCCGTTCTTCACCGACCACAGGACCCCGCCGCTCTCCGGGTCCAGGGCCACGACCGTGGTGTCGGCCAGCTGCAGGAACAGCCGCCCATCCGCGTAGGCGAGACCGCGCGAGACCGTGTCGCAGCACATCACCGCGATCACGCTCGCATCCTGGCGCGGGGCGTAGCGCCAGAGGATCCTGCCGTCGTGATCCAGATCGAGGGCGTAGACCACGTTCGGGAACGGGGTGTGCACGAACATCCGGTTCCCGACCACGATCGGGGCGCCCTCGTGCCCGCGCAGCACGCCGGTGGAGAAGGTCCAGGCGACCTTCAGGCGCGAGACGTTGCCGGCGTCGATCTGGGCGAGGTCGGAATAGCGGGTGTTGGCGTAATCGAGGGTCTGGAGGACCGGCGGCGCCTCCGCGGACGCCGCGGCGGCGAGGCAGGCGAGCGCCAGGGCCGCCAGGATCGGGACGCGCATGCTCGGACTCCGCCAGCCGCCGCCCCGTGCGGCGGCGCCGGCCTCATACACCGACCTTCCGGATCGCCGGCGCGGCCAAGCGTCCGAGGAGCCAAGCGTCCGAGGAGCCAAGCGTCCGAGGAGCCAAGCGTCCGAGGAGCCAAGCGTCCGAGGAGCCAAGAGGCCGGGCCCGGCCTCACATCCGTTCTTTGACGGTCTCCTCGGCCTGGGGGTCCGGCTCGTGGCCGGCCTCGCGCAGCAGCGGCACCACCGCGGCCGCGTCCCGGGCGATGGTGTAGCTCAGGTCCAGCCCAGCCCGGATGAAGCCGTGGCGGCGCATGTGCTCGAACAGGTCGAGCAGCGGCGCCCAGAAATCGGCCACCGAGACCAGAACCACCGGCTTCCGGTGCTGCCCGAGCTGCGCCCAGGTGAGCTGCTCGACCAGTTCCTCCAGGGTGCCGATGCCGCCCGGCAGGGTCACGAACGCGTCCGAGCGCTCGAACATCAGGCGCTTGCGGGTGTGCATGTCGGAGACCACGATGGTCTCCTGCACGTCGTCGAGCATGTGCTCGCGCGCCTGCAGGAAATCCGGGATGATGCCGGTCACGTGGCCGCCGGCCGCCAGCGCGGCGCGCGCCACGGCGCCCATCAGCCCAACGTCGCCGCCGCCATAGACCAGGCCCATCCCGGCCTGCGCGATCGCCGTGCCGAGGGTCTCGGCAGCCGCCCGGAAGGCCGGGTCTCCGCCGAAGCCGGAGCCGCAATAGACACAGACAGTCCTCACCGGGGCCATCCGGCGCCCTCCATCACGCAACCGTTGCGAGCCGTCGAGAAAGACCCCCGCGCCCGGCGCTCCACGCGCCAAACTGCTGAATTCGCGTGGGATTCACCCGCCGGAGCGGCGGGACGGCTTGGTGTCGGGATCATGTACGGTATTATGGGCGCCGCAGTCGACGGTTTTTGAGCGGGCAGGTTGCCCATTCGCCGGGCGGCCGGACGAGCAGGGAGGCCTTCGTGGCGATGTCGAGACAGGTGCGGCGCAGTCTCGCCCTGGCGCTCGCCGGCCTCCTCGGCGGTCTCGGCCTCGTGCTGGTCCTGTTCGGCGGCGAGTCCCTGCGGCGGATGATCGGCCGGCACGATCCGGAGCCGCCCGCCGCCGCGGCGCCCGCGCCGCAGAGCGGCGTGCGGGGCCTGGCCGCCCCCGGAGCGACGGCCGAAGCCGGCGCGCCGCCCATCGATTTCCGCGACGACACGTCGGGGGCGAGCAGGCCGGATGGCGCCAAGCCCGGCGAAATTAAGCCCGGCGAGATCAAGCCCGGCGACACCCGTTCGGACGCGCGCAATGCCGTCGATCCGGCATCGGGTGCGGCGCGCACGGCCGACCGGGCGCCCGACGGCAAGCCGGCCGAGCCCGACGTCGCCGAGGTGCCGCGCTTCGACATCGTCCGGGTCGAGCCGAACGGCGACGCCGTGGTGGCCGGGCGCGGCGCGCCGGATGCCGTGATCGAGATGCTGGTCGACGGCAAGCCCGTGGCCCGGGCGACCGCCGACGCCAACGGCCAGTTCGCCCTGGTGCCGCCGGCGCTGCCGGCGGGCTCCAGCGCCCTGCGGCTGCGCATGACCACCAAGGACGGCCGCGTCGCAGACTCACGCCAGAGCGTGGCGGTGGACGTCGCCCCGGGCCGCGACCGCCAGCCCCTGGTGGCGCTGACCGCCCCGGATGCCGCCACGATCGTGCTGTCGCAGCCCGGCGCCCCCGGGCCGGCGGCGACGGGGACCCAGGCGAAGGCGGCGCCCGCAGCCCCCGCCGACGGCAAGGCGCCGGCCGCCAAGATCGTCAGCGTGGACGTGCAGGAGAGCGGCCGGCTGTTCGTGACCGCCACCGGGATCCCGGGCGCTAAGCTCCGGCTCTACCTGAACGACACGCTGATCGCCCCGGGCAGCGTCGGGCCGGACGGACGGGCGAGCTTCACGATCGGCCGCGGGGTCAAGCCCGGCCAGTATCAGGTGCGGATCGACCAGATCGATCCCCGCACCGGCAAGGTCTCCACCCGCGCCGAGGTGCCGCTCGCGGTGCCCGAGCCGACCCGCGTTGCAGCCGGCGAAGGCGCCGGGCAGGATCGGCCGCAGGGCCCGTCCGTCCGGTCGGCAGCCTCCTCGGCCATGCAGGGTGGGGGCCGCCCCCAAGGCGACAGCGCCGGCGCGGCCGACACTCCCTCCGCCCTCAGCCAGGATGCCGCGGGCGCGCGCAGCCCCACCGGGGCCGGCGCGGTGTTCGTGCCGGAGATCACAACGGCAAAAATCACCCGGGGCGACAACCTCTGGCGGATCAGCCAGCGCACCTACGGCCGGGGCGAGCGCTACACCGTGATCTACGACGCCAACCAGGGGCAGATCCGCGACCCGGACCGGATTTATCCGGGCCAGATCTTCATCCTGCCAACCGACAAGCGGGGCTGACGCCCCCGTCAGTCCACGATCTGGTCGTCCTCCGAGAGGGCCAGGCGGCGCAGGGTCGTGAGCGCCTCGGACAGGTCCTCCGGCGACGGCGTCGCCAGGGCGAGGCGGACCGCGTTCGGCGCGTGGCCGGGATTCACCGCGAAGGCCGCGGCCGGCAGCAGCGCGATGCCCCGGCGCAACGCCGCCGCCGCAAACGCCTCGGCCCGCCACGTCTCGGGCAATTCGAGCCAGAGGTGATAGGCGCGGGGGTCGCCGACCACCGTGAGTCCCGCCAGGATCTCCCGGGCGAGCGTCTGGCGTGACGCCGCGTCCCGGCGCTTAGCCTCCGCCAGGGTCGCGGCCGATCCGCCCGACATCCAGTGCATGCCGGCCGCGAGCGACAGCCCGAGCGCGGTCCATGCGCCCTGGCGCACGGAGGCCGCGAGCCGGTCGGTCAGGTGCGGGGGCCCGGCGATCAGCCCGACCGTGAGGGCCGGCATCACCCGCTTCGACAGGCTGTCCACCAGAATCGTCCGGTCCGGCGCCAGGCTGGCGAGCGGCTGCGCGTCGGCGAGGAAGCCGTAGACCGCATCCTCGATGGCGGTGAGACCGACCGTGTCGAGGATGCCGGCGAGGTCGGCCCGCCGCGCGGCGCCCATGGTCGCGCCGAGCGGGTTCTGCAGGGTCGGCTGGAGATAGACGCCGCTCAGCGGGGTCGCCCGATGGGCCTGGAGGAGCGCATCCGGGCACACGCCCTCGGTATCCATGGCCAGCGGCACCAGGGTGATCCCAAGCCGGGCCGCGATGCCCCGCACCGCCGGATAGGTCAGCGGCTCGCAACCGATCCGCTCCCCCGGCGCCGCCAGGGCTGCGAGCGCGGCGGCAAGCGCCTGCCGGCCGTTGCCGGTGAACAGGATGTCGGCGGCCCGGGGCGCGTAGCCGTCGCGGGCGAGGAAGTCGGCCGCGACTGTGCGGGCCCGGGGCGTGCCCGCGGGACCGTACTGGCTGAACCCGATCTCGGCGCCCGCGCCCGCCAGGGCCGCCAGGGTCTCGGCCAGCACGACTTCCTGCTCCGGCAAACGCGAATGGGTCCGCTGCAGGTCGATCGCCGCCGGGGGCGGCTCCGGCTGGAGCCGCACGGCCTGGCCGGGCTCGGAGCGGACGAAGGTGCCGCGTCCGACTTCGCCGGTCACGAGCCCGCGCCGGCCCAGCTCTGCGTAGACCCGGCTCGCCGTCGAGACCGCGATGCCCCGGGCATAGGCGAAGTCCCGCTGCGGCGGCAGCCGGTCGCCCGGGCGCAGACGCCCCGAGGCGATCTCGCCGGCGACCGCGTCCGCGACGGTACGATAATCCGAAGCCCGCATCATTGCTCCGAGTGCAATGTTTCGATTGATCCGAGATATCTATCGGTTCAATCCTGCCCCCGCAATCCCGGCCGGACTGCGTCCCGTCACCGGAACCTACGCCATGTCGATCGTCACACTGTCGTCCGCGGCTCCGTCCACGGCCAGGCCCGCGCGCTCCGCGAACCGGTCCGCCGTCCCGTCCCTGCTGGGTCTCTGGCTCCAGCGCATCCGGACCCGGAGGTTGCTCGCCGCCCTGCATCCGGACCAGCTCCGGGATGCCGGCATCGAACCCTGGCACCTGCGCCGCGAGATCCGGAAGCCGTTCTGGAGAGGATGACCGGCCCTGCGGCGGCTGCGGGTGCCCGCTCCGTTCCACGGGCCTATATGCAGGAGGAAGATCCTTCCTCCCGCCGTTCCTCCTGCATCGAATCCCGCATGACCGACGACACCGCGCCCCCGGCCGGGTCCGCACACCCGGCCGAGCGCCCCGGGCTGCTCGCCACCTATCGGCGCCTTTGGCCGCATCTCTGGCCGCACGGACGGCCCGACCTGCAGCGCAGGGTCTTCCTGGCGTTCGGGCTGCTGCTCGCGGCCAAGCTCGTGACCATGGTGACCCCGTTCACCTTCAAGTGGATCACCGACGCCCTGGTCGCCGCGATCGGTGGGAAGGACGCGCCGCTGCCCACGGGCCTGTTCGCGGCCCCGATGCTGCTCATCGCCCTCTACGGCGTATCGCGGATCGCCATGTCGGCGCTGACCCAGGTGCGCGACGGGCTGTTCGCCAAGGTGGCGATGCACGCGGTGCGCCGCCTGGCGCTCCGGACCTTCGAGCACATGCACCGCCTGTCCCTGCGCTTCCACCTGGAGCGCAAGACCGGCGGCCTGACCCGGGTGCTGGAGCGCGGCCGCGCCGGCATCGAGGAATTGTCGCGCTTGATGGTGCTGACCCTGGTTCCGACCATCGTCGAGTTCGCGCTGGTGCTCGGCGTGCTGGCCTACGAGTTCGACTGGCGCTACGCGCTGGTGGCGTTCCTCACGGTCGGGGCGTACCTGGCCTTCACCTACAAGGCGACCGAGTGGCGGATCGCCATCCGCCGCCGGATGAACGCCTCGGATACCGACGCCAACACCAAGGCGGTCGACTCCCTGCTCAACTACGAGACCGTGAAGTATTTCGGCGCGGAGGCCCGCGAGGCCGCCCGCTACGACGTGTCGATGGCCAAGTACGAAAAAGCCTCGACCCAGACCTACGTCTCGCTGGCGGTGCTCAATGCCGGCCAGGCGGTGATCTTCACCATCGGCATGACGATCGTGATGTGGCTCGCGGCCCGGGACATCCTGGCCGGGCGCACGACGATCGGCGGCTTCGTGCTCGCCAACACCCTGCTGGTGCAGCTGTCGATGCCGCTGAACTTCATGGGCATGATCTACCGCGAGATCAAACAGGCGCTGATCGACATCGACGACATGTTCCGCATCCTCGGACAGAACCCGGAGATCGCCGACCGGCCCGGCGCGGCGCCGCTGACGGTCGCGGGCGGCACGGTGCGGTTCGAGGACGTGCGCTTCTCCTACACCCCGGAGCGGCCGATCCTGCGCGGCGTCAGCTTCGAGATCCTGGCCGGGCAGACGGTGGCGGTGGTCGGGCCCTCGGGAGCCGGCAAATCGACTCTGTCGCGGTTGCTGTTCCGGTTCTACGAGCCGTCGGCCGGCCGGATCAGCATCGACGGCCAGGACATCGCGGCGGTGACGCAGGAATCGCTGCGCGCGGCGATCGGCATGGTCCCGCAGGACACCGTGCTGTTCAACGACACGATCGGCTACAACATCCGCTACGGCCGGGCCGACGCCACCGACGCGGAGTTGCGCGAGGCGGCCCAGCTCGCCCAGATCGACCGCTTCGTCTCCGGCCTTCCGGAGGGCTACGACACCCCGGTCGGCGAGCGCGGCCTGAAGCTGTCGGGCGGCGAGAAGCAGCGGGTCGCCATCGCGCGGACCATCCTCAAGGCGCCGCCGATCCTGGTGCTCGACGAGGCGACCTCGGCGCTGGATTCCTTCACCGAGGCCGAGATCCAGTCGGCGCTCGACCGGGTCAGCCGCGGGCGCACCACCCTGGTGATCGCCCACCGGCTGTCCACGGTGGTCAATGCCGACGCGATCCTGGTGCTCGACCACGGCCGCATCGCGGAGCGCGGCACCCATGGCGAGTTGCTGGAGGCCGGCGGCATCTATGCGGCGCTCTGGGACCGCCAGCGCGAGGCCGACGCGGCGCTCGAAGTGCTCCAGCGCGCCGACGCCCCGGTCCTGCCGATCCGGGCCGGGCGCGGAGCCGTGCCGGCGACTGAACCGGCGGAATAGGACATCGGAAGGCGGATTACTTCTCCGGCTGTATTCGTTATACTGCGCTGAACGGCCCATCATGAAGGCCGCGCTGCGAATCGGCTCATGCCGTCCGGTCGGGGGAGACATCGATGTTGAAGGGCCTGATCGCGGCCGGCGCCATGCTGGTCGCCCTCGGCGGCACTGTCCGGGCGGAGGATGTCGTCCGACTCGGCAACCTGAAATTCGCCCATTACGGCGCCATCTCCTATATGAAGGAGATCGCGCCGAAATACGGCCTGAAGATCGACGAGCGCCAGTTCGCCAAGGGCGCCGACATCTACCCGGCGATGGCCGTGGACCAGATCGACATCGCGGCCTCCGGGGGCGACGGCGCGGTGGCCGCCCGCGGCAACGGCGTGAAGCTGGTGGTGGTCGCGGGCTTCGCCGACGGCGGCGTGCGCATCCTCAAGCGGCCGGACCTGCCGGCCAAGAGCGCGGCCGACCTGAAGGGCCTCAAGGTCGCGACGGTGCGCGGCGGCACGCAGGACTTGATGCTCCTGGCCGAGCTCGACAAGCACGGGCTGACCTGGTCCGAGCGCCCGGGCAAGGACGTCCAGCTGACCTACTTCAACAACTACGCCGACCTGAACCAGGCCCTGGGGCAGAAATACGTCGACGTGATCTGCCAGTCGGAGCCGCAATCGACCCAGGCGATCAGCGCCGGCTGGGGCGTCGAGCTGGTCAAGCCCTACGACACGCCGATCGGCAAGCCGGTGCGGCCCCTGGTGATGACCGAGAAGATGTACACCGAGCGGCCGGAGGTGGCCGCCAAGGTGCTGCGCCTGTTCGTGGCCGCCACCAAGGCCTTCATCGACGACCCGGCGCTCGCCGAGAAATACGTCCGCGAGCAGGTGTTCAAGGGTCAGCTCACGAGCCAGGATTTTCGCGATGGCATGGCCAACGCGAGCTACACCTACGCCATGCCGGCGGGGCACATGCAGGTCACCACCGACTACATGGTCAAGTACGGGCTGGGTAAGATGCAGAACCCGCCCAAGAGCGATGCCGAGTGGGTCAAGCTCGATCTGCTCGACAAGGCCAAGGCCGACCTGAAGGTCGAGTGATCCGATGGCCCTGCGCGACCTTCGCGGCGTCCTGGTTCCGGTCGCGCTGCTGATCCTGTGGGAGCTGGCGAGCCGCACCGGGCTCGTCTCGGCCGTGGTGCTGCCGCCGCCGAGCGCGGTGGCGGTGAAATGGTGGTCCGGCCTGCTGCCGGCCCTGCCGTACGATCCGGGCCAGGAGAGTTATCTGTCCTGGCTGTTCTCCGGCGAGATGCCGCACGACGCGGCGTCGAGCCTGTCCCGGGTGGTCTCCGGCTTCCTGATCGGGGCCGGGCTCGCCGTCCCGGTCGGCCTGGTGCTCGGCACCAACGACGGGCTCTACGCCCTGTTCAACCCGCTGCTCCAGGTGCTGCGCCCGATCCCGCCGATCGCCTACATCCCGCTCGCCATCGTGTGGTTCGGGCTCGGCAACCCGCCGGCCCTGTTCCTAATCGCGCTCGGGACCTTCTTCCCGGTCCTGGTGAACACCATCGCGGGGGTGCGCCAGGTCGATTCGATCTACATCCGCGCCGCCCGCAACCTCGGCGCCGGCTCCTGGACGATGTTCCGCCGGGTGATCCTGCCGGCCGCGAGCCCGTTCGTGCTCGCCGGCATGCGCATCGGCATCGGCACCGCCTTCATCGTGGTGATCGTCGCCGAGATGATCGCGGTCTCGGACGGGCTCGGCTACCGGATCCTCGAGGCCCGGGAATACATGTGGTCGGACAAGATCATCGGCGGCATGCTGACGATCGGCATCCTCGGCCTGATCATCGACGGGGCGATGAGCCGCCTCAACGATCACCTGCTGCGCTGGCATCGCGGCCTGGAGCGGTAACCCGGACGATGTCGGCAGAGATCGTGGTCGCGAACGCCGTCAAGGTGTTCGGCAGCGGCGCTTCGGGCGTCGCCGCCCTTCAGGACATCTCGGCGACGGTGCCGGAGGGCCAGTTCCTGTGTTTGCTCGGGCCCTCGGGCTGCGGCAAGTCCACCCTGCTCAACGCGATGGCCGGCTTCAGCCCGCTCACCTCGGGCACGATCACGGTAGGCGGCAAGCCGGTGGTCGATCCCGGCCCGGACCGGGGCATGGTGTTCCAAGAATACGCCCTGTTCCCGTGGATGAGCGTCGAGGACAACGTCCGCTTCGGCCTCGATATCAAGGGCGTGCCGCGCGCCCAGGCCGCCGAGACGGTCGACCGCATCACCGCGACGCTCGGCCTGTCGGACTTCCGCACCCGCTACCCGAAGGACCTGTCGGGCGGGATGCGCCAGCGCGTGGCCATCGCCCGCATCCTCGCCCTCGACCCGCCGGTGATGCTCATGGACGAGCCGTTCGGGGCGCTCGACGCCCTGACGCGCCGCACGCTGCAGGACGAACTGCTCCGGATCTGGGCCGATTCCCGCAAGACGATCGTGTTCGTGACCCACTCGATTGAGGAGGCCATCTACCTGGCCGACCGGATCCTCGTGATGACCTACCGGCCCGGGCGCATCAAGCGCGACGTCACCGTGCCGATCCCCCGGCCCCGTGACCCGGCGAGCGCCGACTTCAACGCGATCAAGCGCGAGCTGGGCCAGCTGGTGATGGAGGAGCAGGCTCGGTTCACCGACGCGGAGCTGCACGCGCCGGCGGTGGATTGAAGCCTTTCACGGAGCGCAGCCGCGAGGGCAGGGGCTCAACCGCCGGAGCGGACCTTCACCCCCAGCAAGGCTTCGAACGGCAGCACCATCGCGCCCTTGTCGCGGTCGCCGTGGCCCTGGCGTAGCGCAGTCTGGTAGGTCGCCGTGGCGGCGGCCGTGACCGGCATGGGATAGCCGCCCTCGGCCGAGATCGCTGCGGCCGCGACGAGGTCCTTGTAGGCCGCGCCCATCGGGTAGCCCTCGTCGAAGCGGCCCTGGAGGATGCGCGGCACGAAATAGTGCGCCGCGTAGCTCCGGCTCGTGCCGGTGGTGACCACCTGGGCGATCTGCTCCGGGTCGAGCCCCATGGCCACCGCCATCGGCAACACCTCGGCCAGCGCCGCGATGTTGATGTCGTAGAGCACGTTGTTGATCGTCTTGGTGAGCTGGCCGGATCCCGCCGGCCCCATATGCAGGACGCTGGTGCCGATCCGCTCCAGCAGCGGCCGGACCGCTGCCACGCGCTCCGGGTCGCCGCCGCACATCACCGTGAGCGTCCCGGCCTCGGCGCCCGCCGGCGCGCCCGAGACCGGGGCATCGACGAAACACCGCCCGGTCGCGGCCACGGCGCGCCCGATCGCGAGCGCCTTGGCGTGCGCGATGGTGCTGAGATCCACCACGATCGCCCCCGGCGCCAGCCGCTCGACCAGGCGATCCGCGCCGAACAGGGCCGCCTCGACCACGTCGCCGTTCGGCAGGCACAGGAACAGCACCGCGGCGCCGTCGACCGCCGCACGATCCGCCGTCGCGACGAGGCCCGGCGCGTCGAGCCCGGCCAGGCGCGCCGGGTCGGAATCCACCGCCACGACGGTCTCGGAATCGGACAGGCGCTTGGCCGCGAGGTTGCGGGCGATCGGGTGGCCCATGGCGCCGAGGCCGAGGATGGCGAGCTTCTGCACCGGGCGGCTTCCTCCATTGCGGCCGCGGACCGGACCGGCGGCACTATCCTGGGCGGCCGCGCTCGGCTCACGCCGTCGTCGCGTGCGCAGCCTGCCCATCAGGGGAGAACTGTATCAGAGGTGTCGGCAGAGGGCGCAATCGTGGATGCCGTGCAGCTATGGTCGACGCCAGGGTCTTCGCGGCGTCCCGCATCCCCTGGGTCGGGTTTGCTGGACCATGCCTGGCCGCCGCGGGCGGGTGGGGACGATGACGCATGTCTGATAGAGAGACGGAACGCCCCGACACGTTGACGCCGGCCCGGCGGGCTGCCATCCGCGCGTCCGACATGTCCGCCCGCCCGCGGCGCCGTTGAGTCCGGAACACGATGACAGACCTGATCGAGACGATCCGTCGGACGCTCGTGCCGATCCACAAGGAGGGCTATCCCTTCATCCTGATCGGCATCGTGCTCACGGTGCTGGCCGGCTATTTCTCGCAGTTCTTCGGCTGGATCTTCCTGATCCTCACCCTCTGGGTCTGCTACTTCTTCCGTGATCCGGAGCGGATCACCCCGGTGGAAGACGGGCTCGTGGTCTCGCCTGCGGACGGGCGCGTCAACCTGATCGCCACCGTGCTGCCGCCGCCCGAGCTCGACCTGCCGCAGGTGCCCACCTTGCGGGTCTCGGTGTTCATGAACGTGTTCGACTGCCACGTGAACCGGGTGCCCGTCTCAGGGCGAATCGGCCAGATCCACTATACGCCCGGCCTGTTCCTCAACGCCGAGCTCGACAAGGCCAGCGACGACAACGAGCGCAACGGGATGGTCATCGAGACCAGCCATGCCGGGCAGGCGAAGCGCGTCGGCGTGGTCCAGATCGCCGGCCTGGTGGCGCGGCGGATCGTCGGGTTCGTCTCGGCCGGCGACGTGCTGTCGGTGGGCGAGCGGTTCGGCCTGATCCGGTTCGGCTCCCGGGTGGATGTCTACCTGCCGGCGGGCGCCACCGTGCTGGTCGGACTCGGCCAGAAGGCCGTGGCCGGCGAGACGGTGCTGGCCGACCTCGGCGGCGGCCCCGGACGGCAGTTCAAGCGGATCTAGACGGCCATGGACGACCTGTTCCCGCCCTTCGCGCCGGATCCGAACGAGCCGCGCCCGCGCCGGTTCAAGCCGGTGCCGTTCCGGATGATCGCGCCCAACATGATCACCCTGATGGCGCTCTGCCTCGGGCTGACCGCGATCCGGCTGGCCTTCGAGGGCAAGTTCGAGCCCGCCGTCATCGCCGTGGTGGCGGCCGGCGTGCTCGACGGCATCGACGGGCGGGTGGCGCGGCTGCTCAAGGGCACCTCGCGCTTCGGGGCCGAGCTCGATTCGCTGGCCGACTTCGTGAATTTCGGCTGCGCACCGGCGCTGATCCTCTACGGGTTCGCGCTGTTCCACCTCAAATCCGCCGGCTGGATCGTAGCGCTGATCTTCGCCATCGCCATGGCCCTGCGGCTCGCGCGCTTCAACGCCATGCTGGACGATCCGAACCGGCCGGAATGGAAGAAGGACTTCTTCGTCGGCATGCCGGCCCCTGCGGGCGCGCTGACCGCGATGCTGCCGCTCTACCTGCACTTCCTCGGCTTCAGCGCCGAGGGCTGGATCGCCTCGGCGATCCTGATCTACGTGCTCGCCATCGCGTTGCTGGTCGTGTCCACGGTCCCGACCTTCTCGGGGAAGACCATGGGCAAGCGGGTGCCGCGCAGCCTCGTCCTGCCCATCTTCCTGCTCGGCGTCGCCGCGTTCGGCATCCTGATCAGCTATCCGTTCGAGGCGCTGGTGGCGGTGAGCGGCGGCTACCTGCTGACCATCCCGGTGGTCGCCGCGCAATACCGCCGTCGCGCCAAGGCCGAGGCGGCCACCGCGGTCGACGAGCCGGCAGCGCCGACGATCAGCGGGGGATAGGCGGGCGCCGCGCTGGCTTTCCGACCGATCTTCCGTAGTCTGCCCCCGGGATCGGCGGGGGACTGTGCATGCTCGAGGAATTCAAGAAGTTCGCCCTGCGCGGGAACGTCGTCGATCTCGCGGTCGGCGTGATCATCGGCGCGGCCTTCGGGGCGATCGTCAATTCCGCCGTGCAGGACCTGTTCATGCCGGCGATCGGGGCGATCACGGGCGGGCTCGATTTCTCGAACTACTACATCCCGCTCTCGTCGAAGGTGCAGGCCGGGCTGCCCTATGTGGACGCCAAGAAGCAAGGCGCCGTCTTGGGTTACGGCCAGTTCCTAACGCTGACCATCAACTTCATGATCGTGGCCTTTGTGCTGTTCCTGGTGATCCGGGCCATGAACAAGCTGCAGAACGCCGAGGCCAAGAAGCCCGAGGCGGTGGCCGAAGTCCCGGCGGACGTGAAGCTCCTGTCGGAGATCCGCGATCTGCTGGCCGAGAAGCCGCGGGTCTGACACGGCATCGCGTTTCAAACCCGGGACTTGGCGTTTAAACCTGAGGCTTGTCGGCGCCGTCCGGCTTCACGCCGAGGGCATCGAGGATCTGATCGAGGGCCTGGCCAACCGCCTCCGTGCCCTCCTCATGGGTCTTCAGCCGGGTCTCGAGCCGGCGGATTTGTGGCTCGAACGCGTCCGGCACCGGATCGTCCCCGAGGAAGCGGGGCTTGTCGGTCCCGACCGGCAGGACGCCGCGCAATTGCTGGCCGAGGTGATCGCGCACCGGTTCCGGCAGTGTCGCGCCGGGGTCGCTCGGATCCTGGCTCATGGTCGCCTCATGGTTCACGTGGCGGATCAACGACTTCGCCGGAGAACCGTTGCGCCTCCGTCGTCCTGCGGATCGAGGACGGGCCCCGGAGCGGGTCGCTCCGGGGCCCGAGGGGCCGGCGCGGGACCGGCCCGTGCGATCAGTCGATGACCTCGACGATCCGGTGGCCGCGATCGACCAGCACCGGACGGTCGTTCACGACGGTGTAGCGGTAGCCCGGCTGCACGCGGTACTCGTTCGGGACGTCGTAGTAGGTGACGCCGGAGGACGGCAGGGTCGAGCCGACGGCGACGCGGCCGTCGTAATCGTACGAGCGGACGTTGCGCTCGCGGACGTAGCTGCGGAAGCGCGGCGCCATGTCGACGCCGAGGATGCCGCCCACCGTGCCGGTGGCCGCACCGACGGCACCGCCGACGATCCCGCCGATCGGGCCGGCCGCGTCGTTGCCGGCGGCAGCGCCACGCTCGGCACCCGGGATGGTGCCCTGGGCCTGGGCGGCGAGGGGCAGCGACAGAGCCAGAGCCGAGGCTGCGATAAGGGTCTTGAAGGTCATGCGGGACATCTCCGTTCCGTGGCGTTCCGCCGCAGCGAGGCGACGAAGCTCGGGCCGGTAACGTCCGATCCTCGGATTCGGATGCATCTTTTTTCGGGGCGGGGACGGACCGCCCGGCGCGATCCTTACGTGTTCTTGCCCTACGCGTCCTTGGGCATCGCCGACTGGATGAACCGATCGGAGCCGAGATCCTCCTCGTCGTAGCCCAGCAGCTCCGCCAGGCGGCCGCGGGCGCGGCTGACCCGGCTCTTCACGGTGCCGACCTTGCAGCCCATGATCGTGGCGGCCTCCTCGTAGGAGACGCCCTCGGCACCCACCAGCACCAGCGCCTCGCGCTGGTCCGGCGGCAGCTTGGCCAGGGCCGATTGCAGGTCCTCGACATCGAGCCGGTCGCCCTGGTGCGGGGCCGTGGCCAACCGCGCCGCGTAGGAGCCGTCCTGGTCCTCGACCTCGCGGACCCGCTTGCGATGATCGGAGTAGAAGATGTTGCGCAGGATCGTGAACAACCACGCGTTGAGGTTGGTCCCCGGCTGGAACCGGGCGCGGTGCTGCCAGCCCTTGAGCAGGGTGTCCTGGACGAGGTCGTCGGAGCGGGCGGGGTTCGAGGTCAGCGACAGCGCGAAGGCGCGCAAGGACGGGACGGCCGCGAGCAGGCCGTTGCGGAACTCCGGCTCGATCGCCTCGCCGCGGGCGCGCAGAGCCTCTTCCAGCTTCTCGATCAGGTCGGCAAAGCGAGAGGGCAGCACCTCCTCGCCGATCCGCTCGTAGACCGTGCGCAGGTGCTCGCCGAGATGTGTGCGGATGTTCGGGGCGAGATTCGGGCGGCCATCCCGAAGCGCATCCCGAAGCCCGTCCTCGTGGGACAGGGCGGTGTCGGTGTCGTCGCGGGTCATGCGTATCGCGCTCGTCAGCTTATCGTGGCTCGACCTGCGGTCCGGGACGGTCGAGGCGGATCGCTTGCCGGCCGAACTCCCCTGAAGCCCGGCCGATGCGCTCCTGTTACGGTCGTTCTAGCGCATCGGGGGGCGGCATGCACCCTCGCTCAAGTAGGACTTAAGACGCTCCGGCCGGCCTCAACAGGCGGATCGCCCCGTCCCGCAGGGTCAGGACGTCGCCGCGGGCGAGGTCGGTCCAGCGCTCGTCGCGGGTGAGCGCCTGGGTGGCGACGACCGTGACCACGTCGCTTTCCGAGGTCTCCTGCGCGAAATTCACCTGCCAATCCTCGTCGATCAGGGTGGCGGTGCCGAACGGGGCGCGGCGGGTGAGGTAGCACAGGCGCTTGCCGCAATGGGCGTAGAGGGTGCGGCTGTCGGTCAGCAGCATGTTGAACACGCCCATGGCGTGCAGGTCGCCCGCGAGGTCTGCGACGGCGCGGTCCAGGGTGGCGGGACGGGGCAGGGCCTGGAACCGGGTCTGGAGGCGGCCGAGCATCCAGCAGAAGGCGTGCTCGCTGTCCGTCGAGCCGATCGGCATGAACCCGCCGAGCGGCAGACGCTTCACGCCCTTGAGCTGGCCGTTATGCGCGAAGGTCCACCGGCGGCCCCACAATTCCCGGGCGAACGGATGGGTGTTCTCCAGGCTGACCCGGCCGCGATTGGCCTTGCGCACGTGGGCGACGACGATGCGGCTCTTGATCGGCATGTCGCGCAGCAGCCGGGCCAGCTGCGAGCGCGAGCTCGGCTCCGGCTCGTGAAAGCTGCGGCAGGTCCGCCCGTCGTAGAAGCTAATGCCCCAGCCGTCGGCATGCGGGCCGGTTTCGCCGCCACGCCTGGCCAACCCGGCGAACGAGAAGCGGATGTCGGTCGGCACGTTGGCGCTCATGCCGAGCAATTCGCACATCAGGATAAAGCCGGAGCCGAGCGGGGACGGGGCGACGTTTAGAGTGCGTGGCGCCGAAGTGGAAGCCGGCTCGGTGCATCGGACCGGATCACGACACTGTGTTGGCGCCACCTGACGCCCGGACGACGGAATTCATGGGCGTCACCGCGCCAGGTAATCCGTCAGCGTCATGCCGAACATGATGGCGACCCAGAAGAAGCCGATCCCCGAGAACAGCCGGATCAGCGGCGGCTCGTGGATCACCTCCATGGAGACCAGAAGGATCAGCGCCACCATCACGGCGACGACCAGGAGCTCGACGATCCAGACCTGGGCGAAGGGCAGGGTGGCGCCCAGGGTGACGTTGACGGCCAGCAGCGCCAGCAGCGCCAGGAAGGTCAGCACCGGCGTTCGCAGCCGGCGCCGGAGCAGGGCGCGGTCGTCGGCGCTCAAGGCAGCGAGGGGATTGCGCATCCTACCGGTTGACCACGTAGAGGATCGGGAAGGCCAGGATCCAGACCAGATCGATGAAGTGCCAGTACAGGCCGTAGACCTCGATCCAGTTCTGGTGCCGGGACAGGAAGCCGGCCTTCGCGGCCATCCAAGTCATGCCGAGCAGGAGCGCGATGCCGGTGAACAGGTGCACCGCGTGCAGGATCGTGGCGACGTAATACAGGTTCACGAACAGCCGCGCGGGCGGTGTCTCGGCCAGCGCGAAGGGCCGGCTGCCCAGGAACGGCATCATGTGCTCGTCCCAGTCCGCGTAATACTCGTAGCCCTTGAGCACCAGGAACAGGCCGCCCAGCGCCGCGGTGGCCAGCATCGCCCGGACCATGGCGCGCTGCCAGCCGATCCGCGAGAACTCGATCGCCATCGACATGGTCAAGCTGGAGCAAATCAGCACCACGGTGTTGGTGGCGCCGATCCAGAACTTGAGGTGCTTGGCCGCCGCGACGGTCGCCTCCGGGTGCTGGATCCGGACGATCAGCGCCACCAGAAACAGGGCCGAGAACAGCAGCAGTTCGGTGATCAGCCAGGCCCAGATGCCCAGCGTCGCGGCGGCGCGCTGCTGGGCCACCGTCTCGAAATGCCCGGCGCGGGCGACCCCGACGCCGTCTGCCAGCCCTTTGCTCATCCGTGCTGGTCCTGGGCTTCCTGGGCCTGGATCGGGTAATCGTAGGGGATGCGCGGCACCGCCGGCGGCGAGAGGAAGTTGTGCTTCGGCGGCGGCGAGCCGGTCTCCCATTCGAGCCCCTTGGCGTTCCAGGGGTTGGCGGGTGCCTTGCGGCCGAACCACAGGGAATAGACCAGATAGAGCATCGGGAAGATGTAGCCGGCGGCCAGGATCGTGGCGCCGGCCGAGGACAGCACGTTGAGGAGCTGGAACTCGACCGGATAGGTCGCGTACCGCCGGGGCATCCCGAGATAGCCGAGGATGAACTGCGGGAAGAAGGTCACGTTGAAGCCGATGAAGATCAGCATCGCCGAGACCCGGCCCCAGGGCTCGCTGTACATCCGCCCGGTGAATTTCGGCCACCAGAAGTGCAGGCCACCCAGGAACGCCAGCACCGTGCCACCGACCATGATGTAGTGGAAGTGGGCGACCACGAAGTAGGTCGCGTGGATGTGCTGGTTGATGGCGAGCGTCGCGAGGTAGAGCCCGGTGAGGCCGCCGAGCACGAACAGCCCGATATAGCCCATCGCGTAGAGCATCGGCGTATCGAGCCGTAATCTCCCCTTATGGATCGTCGCGGTCCAGTTGTAGACCTTGACGGCCGACGGCACCGCCACCGCGAACGACAGGGCCGAGAACACCAGCGAGGCCAAGTCGCTCTGGCCGTTGACGAACATGTGGTGGCCCCAGACGAAGAAGGTCACCGAGGCCAGCCCGATCGACGCGTAGGCGACGAACCGGTAGCCGAACAGCTTCTTCTGCGCGAAGGCCGGGACGATCTCCGAGATCACCCCCATGCCGGGCAAGACCATGATGTACACGGCCGGGTGCGAGTAGAACCAGAACAGGTGCTGGAACAGCACCGGGTCGCCGCCATAGGCCGGGTCGAACACGCCGATGTGGAAGCCCCGCTCCATGATCAGCAGGATCAGCGCGGTCGTGATCACCGGCGTGGCGAGCAGAAAGATCAGGCTGGTGGCGTAGTGCGCCCAGACGAAGATCGGCAGCTTGAACCACGTCATGCCGGGTGCCCGCATGGTGTGGATGGTGACCACGAAGTTGAGCCCCGTCAGGATCGACGAGAAGCCCACGATGGTGACGCCGATCAGGGCCGGCAGGACCCAGGTGTTCGAGAAGGCGGTGGAGAGCGGCGCGTAGAAGGTCCAGCCGGTGTCGACCCCGCCGAGCACCAGCGAGACCAGGGTGAAGAACGCCCCGGCCATGAACACGTACCAGCTCGTCAGGTTGAGCTTTGGGAACGCCAGGTCCTTCGCCCCGATCATGAGGGGGATCAGGAAGTTGCCGAAGGTCGCCGGGATCGACGGGATCAGGAAGAACCACACCATCACCACGCCGTGGATGGTGAAAGCCTTGTTGTAGGTGTCGTTGGTCATGATCGCGCCGTTGGGCACGATCAGCGCCAGCCGGACCACGCCGGCCGCGACCGCCCCGATCACGAAGAAGCCGGTGATCGAGGCCAGGTACAGGATCGCGATGCGCTTGTGGTCGGTGGTGAGGAACCACGAGCGCAGGGTCGAATCTGCGTGAAGGTAGTCGGCCTTGCGCCCGAGGGTGGCCTCCGGCGCGTGCGGCTCGCGGCGGGCCGTGCCGCCGACGCTGCCCGATGCGCTCATGGTGTCGCCCTCGTCGCCGTCATGGATTGGCCGTCATGGAGTGGCCTGCGCGGCCTTGCCGGAGGCCGGCGCCGTGTAGGATTTGAGGAAATCGATGATCGTCCCGAGTTCGCCCTCCGGGATCCGACCGGCGAAGCTCGGCATCACCTGCTTGTAGCCCTCGGCGAGGCGGTCGCCGTTCGGGTTCAGGATCTTCTCGCGCAGCCAGGCGTCGTCGGCCGTCACCGTGCGGCCGTCGGCGAGCTTCACCGGGCTGCCGTAGAGGCCGGCCAGGCTCGGGGCCTTCACGGAGGAGCCGGGATCGTGGCAGCCGGCGCAGCCATAGGCCTCGTAGAGGGTGCGGCCGGCCGCGACCTTGCCCTGCTGCGCGCCGGAATGGGTCAGCCAGTCCTGGTAGTCGCCGGGATTCATGAAGCTGATCTCGCCGCCCATCACCGAATGGTCGGTGCCGCAATATTCCGAGCAATAGAGGTGGTAGGTGCCGATCTTGTCGGCCTTGAACCACAGATCGGTGTAGCGGTCGGGGAGCGCCGCCACCTGCAGGCGCAGGGCCGGCAGGTAGAGGGCGTGAATCACGTCCTGGCTGATGATGCGCAGGCGGATCGGCTGGCCGATCGGCACGTGCAGGTCGTTGATCTCGGCCTGACCGGTGGGATGCTGGAACTTCCACATCCATTGCCGGCCGATCGCCTCGATCACCATGGCGTCCGGCGGGGCGTTCTTGGAGGCGATGAACACCCGGGCGCCCCAGACGAAGAAGATCAGCGTCAGCAGGAACGGGATCAGCATCCAGCTGATCTCGATGAGGTTGGAGCGGATGCCGGAGGGGCTGCGATCCGCCTCCGAACCCTCGCGGTAGCGCAGGGCGAAATAGGTGATCGCCACGAAGACCGGCACGGTCAGCAGCAGGGTCAGGACCGTGAAGGCCAGGATGAGCAGGTCCGTCTCGGTCGCGGTGCCCGAGACCGCGGCGGGCCAAAGCTCCAGGGCTGCGTGGTTCGGCGTCATCCTGCCTACCGTTCCGGCGCGTCGAGGGAGCGGCCGACGACGAGGTCCATCGCCCGATCGACCGGGATGCGGGCGTGGGTGCGGGCCGGATCGCTGTAGCCGTAGCCGGAGAGCCGCGCCCCGGTCGCGGCCCGCTGGCGGTCGAGGTCGGCGTAGGGATCCGCCTGGAGGTTCGGGGGCGGCGGCGTCAGCGTCGCGGTCTGCTGCGGCGTCAGGGGCGGCAGGGCCCGGCGCTGGCTCGCGCTGAACGCGGCGCTCATCCAGACCATCGTGCCGATCACCGTCAGGACGGAGAGCGCCAGGCCCGCCATCACCAGCGTGGTGTTGCGGACCTTGACGTCCCGGGTCTCATAGCCGGGATCGTCGGGGTCGCGCGGGGCGTTGGCCGGCGTGCCCGGCGCGGCGGCGCGACCCGAGCGACCACCGAGCAGGCCGCTGCCGCGCAGGGTCAAGCCGGCCAGGATCGCCGGGATCAGGCCGGGACCGGGACGCGCGCTCATGCCGACCTCCCGGCGCGCAGGGCGCCCGGCGCCGCGCGCAACAGCGGATGGAGCGCGGCGGCAAGGCAGGCCACCGCCAGGGCCGCGAACCCGTCGACCGGGCGGAGCACGAACCGGTCGCGCAGGGCCGGGGTGACCAGCCAGAACATCTCGAGGGCATGCACCGCGAGCGCCGCGCCGGCCAGGACCCGCGTGGTCGGACGGCCCGGCCGCAGGGTCGCGAGCCCGGCCAGCACCACCACGGCCCCGGCGCCGATCGACAGCCCGCGCCCGAGGCTGCCGCCCCGGGCGAAGTACCAGGCCACCTCCGGGGGCAGGTTGGCGGACCAGACGATCAGGAACTGCACGAAGTGCATGAACGCCCAGAGCCCGAGCAGGACCACCAGGGGAACCAGCCGGCCGCGCCCGGGCGCCGTCCGCCCGCGGCCCACCGGCTCCGGCTCCTCCCAGGCGAGCAGGATCGCGGCCGCGAAGGCCAGCCCGCTCCAGGCGGTCATCACCAACAGGCCGAGCAGGGTCGAGTCGAGCCTCGGGTCGAGGAAGGCGATCACGTCGGTGGTGAACAGCGTGCCGACCACCGCGTGGAGGCCCACCGCCGGCACGGTGCGGCCCTCGCCCGGCTCGTCGAAGGGCCGCGCGAACCGGATCGACAGCCAGGTCCAGGCGGCGAGATACGCGATCACCCGGGCCACGAAGAACGGCGTGATGAACCAGAAAGCCGCCAGCGGTGTGCGGGGCGCCGCCCCGACCCACGGGTAGAGCACCGGCACCGCGGCGAGCAGGGGCAGCCCCAGCAGCGCGGCCACCGGCATCAGCGCCATGAGCCGGCGCAGGCCCGCCAGCATCTCGATCCCGCCGCGCTCGCGCACGCGCTTGCCGAAGCGTTCGGCCACGATCGTCACCGGCAGGGCGCCGACCGGCAGCGCCAGCAGGACGAGCCAGGCCGCCAGGTAGGAGGACGCCGCGCCGCGCCAGCCGCCCGCGAGCCAGCAGGCGGCGAGCAGGCCGAGCCCGAGGAGGCCGATCAGCACGGGCCGGCTCATCGGGTCGCCTCCAGGCGGGCCCGGTCGTCCGGGGGCAGGCCCGCCACCACGGCGTCCTGGCTGAGCTGGAGCGCCCGGACATACGCGACGATCGCCCAGCGGTCGGCCGAGGGGATCATCTGGGCCATGCCGAACATCGCGCGCCGGCCGTTGCCGATGACGCCGTAGATCTCGGCGGCCGGGGCCCGGCGGAGCGGCTCGGCGGTGAGGTCGCCGGCGGGCGGGAAGCCGCGGGCCACGATCATGCCCCCGCCGCGCCCATCCTGGCCGTGGCAGGGCGTGCAGAACACCCCGTAGCGCTCCCGGCCCCGGTCGATCAGGTCCCGGCTGATCGTCTGCGGCTGCGGCGCCTCGCGGGCCGGATCGACCCGCGGCACGGTCCCGGGCACCGGCTGGCGCATGGTGATCTGGCGGGGGAAGAACGGGTTGCGGTCCCAGGTCTTGGCCCGGGCCTGGTCGTCCATGTTGGCCTCGCCGCAAGCCGAGAGACCCGGCAAAGCCGCGACCAGGAGGAAGCTGGCAGCGCGCCTCATCGCGGGATCCTGCGGATCTCGAGGGGGCGCCCGGCCTCGGCCGCCAGGCCCGCGAGCCGGCGCTCGAACCGGCCTGCGTCGAAGCGGTCGTCGCGCGCCTCCGCGGAGAGGAAGAAGCGGTCGTCCGAGGCGCGCAGGAAGCCCGGGATGTTGAAGGCCGGGTGGTTCAGCCGCGGCAAGCGGTTGAGCACCAGCAACGCGAGGTGGATCGCGATGCAGCCGGTCATCATCGCGAAGGAGATGCTCGGCACCACGAAGGACGGCCAGGACAGGCGCGGACGCCCGCCGATCAGGAACACGTAGTCGTAGGCCGTGGCGTAGATGCACATCGCGTAGAAGCCCGCGCCGCCGAGCAGCGCACCGGCGAGCGCGTAGGGCAGGATCGAGCGCCCCTCCAGGCCGAGGGACCGCAGGGTCCGCGGCATCGGCACCGGCCCGTGCCCGTCGAGATGGACCTGGTCCGGGGGGCTGATCCCGGACACGGCCTGGAGCGCGGCGGCGAGGTCGGCCTGGCTGGCGAAGGTGGCGGACACGCCCCAGAGCGGCGCCGGCCCCGGATCCTCCTCCGGGCGGGGGGCGGCGTGCGAGACGGCCTCCCGGGCGGCGGCCTGGGTGCCCGGGGCGCGCGCCAGGGCGAGGCGGCGGCTCTCGATGATCGAGACCGCCGGCAGGTAGCGCAGGAACAGCAGCAGCAGGGTCAGGAACAGGCCGAGCGAGCCCGCGAAGGTGGCCACGCCCCAGGGATCCACCCCGTAGGGCAGCCGCGAGGACGGCAGGAAGTCCTGGGTCAGGGTGACGACCAGCACCATGACGTGGTCGGCGTAGGCGCCGGCCGCCACCAGGAGCCCGACCGCGGCGAGCGCGAGCGGCGCCGTGCGGGCCCGGGCCGACCACAGCACCTGAGCGGGCAGGACCAACAGGAGGATCGCCATCCAGGAGACCAGCGCGTGGTCGCCGGTCATGCGCCGCGCCAGCACCGCCCGCGCCTCCGGGTCGCCGTTGAGGAACGTGTCGAAATACTCGGCCGCGTAGCAATAGGCGCTGGCGCAGCCGAGGCCGAGCAGCAGGCGGCCGAGCACGTCGAGGTGGCGCACGCTCACCAGGGCGTCGAGGCCGTAGACGACGCGGATCAGCACCACGATCGCCGCCGTCATGCCGACGCCGGAATAGACCGCGTTCACCAGGAAGCTCACCGGCAGCAGCGTGCTGTGCCAGCCCGGCATCAGCGAGCCGGCCAGCATCACCGAGGCGCCGGTCTGGACCGAGACCACCAGCAGCACGCCGAGCAGCGCCACCGTCCGGTAGGCCTGAACCCAGATCTGCCAATGGGCGGCGGACCCGCGCCAGCCCGAGGCGACGATGCCGTAGACCTGGGCGCGCAGCAGGGCGAGCCGGCGGGTCGGCGCCTTCGCGTCGGCCTGGCGCATCGCTTCCCCGAAGGCGCGGTCGCGCAGGGTGGCGAGGTCGGGCAGCAGGCCGATGAACCAGAGGCTGACGCAGATCACCAGGAAGGCCACGATGTCGATCGCGTCCCACAGCAGCGGCGAGCGGAACTGCGGCCACAGGTTGTAGGTGTTGGGGTAGGGCAGGTTCCAGAAGAAGAACCACGGCCGACCGAGATGGATGATCGGATAGAGGCCGGCCGCCGCGGTGGCGAGCAGCGCAAGGGTCTCGGCGATGCGGTTCACCGCCCCGCGCCACTCGGCCCCGAGCAGCAGCAGCACCGCCGAGACCAGCAGGCTGCCGGAGGCGACGCCGATCCACCAATCGTAGCTGGCGATGTCCAGCGCCCAGACGACGGCGTTGTTGTTGGCCCAGATCCCAGGCCCCGCGTAGAGCAGGTAGCCGAGGGTCAAGCCGAACACGCCGAGCAGCGCCGCAGCCCCCGCGAAGGCGATCCACCAGCGCCGGTTGCGTGGATGCGTCAGCGGGATCGCGGTGACCGCGCCGCCGATGCCCTGGAGGGTTTCCTCCGGCCGGATCAGCGAACCGCCTGCGAGCGCGCCGGACATGCTCAGCCCTCCCGTCCGGCCGGATCGGCGGCGGGGGCGAGCCCCGCCAGGTAGGTGGTGCGCGGGCGCGTGTTGAGGTGGCCGAGCAGCGCGTATTCCCGCGTGTCCGTGCGGGCGGCCGAGACCTGGCTTCCCGGGTCGGCGACGTTGCCGAAGGTGATCGCCCGGGTCGGGCAGGCCCCCTGGCAGGCGGTCTCGACGGCGCCGTCCGGGATCGGCGCGTGGGCGTCCTTGGCCGAGGTGATCCGGGCCGCCGTGATGCGCTGGATGCAGTAGGTGCACTTCTCCATGACGCCGCGGGCCCGGACCGTGACCTCGGGGTTGCGCTGCTGCTGCTGCACCGGGGTCATGCCGCCGGTGTAGTCCAGGTAGTTGAAGCGGCGGACCTTGTACGGGCAGTAGCTCTGGCAGGTCCGGGTGCCCACGCAGCGGTTGTAGACCTGCAGGTTCAGGCCCTCGCTGTCGTGCAGGGTCGCCTCCACGGGGCAACCGACCTCGCAGGGCGCCTGCTCGCAATGCATGCACGGCACCGGCTGGAAATGCGTCGTCGGCGCGTCCAGCCCGCCCGCGTAGTAGCGGTCGACCCGCAGCCAGCCCATCCAGCGGCCGAGCTCGACCTCGGCGCGCCCGACCACCGGTATGTTGTTCTCCGACTGGCAGGCGGTGACGCAGGCGTTGCAGCCGATGCAGGCGTCGAGGTCGATCGCCATGCCCCATTGCGCCGCGACCCAGCGGTCCTGGCTCTCCGGCGGCGGGTAGAACGAGGCCGGCGCCGGCGCGCCCTTGGGATCGCCCACCGGCGCGGAACCGACGGCCTGGACGCGGACGATGTCCTGCCCCTCCATCGTGCCGAGATGCTGGGTGGTCGCCGGCATGCGGCGCCGTCCGGTCTTCGTCAGCCGCGCGCCGGAGAGCCGCCACGGCGTCCCGGCCGGGCGCAGGGTGGCGGCGTCGTAGCCGAGGCCGCTGGACAGGTGGTCGGGCACGCTGCGGCCGTAGCCGAGGCTCAGCGTCACGGTGTCGGCGGCCTGGCCCGGCAGGATCCAGGCGGCGCCCTCGACGGCGCGCCCCTCCGCCTCGACCCGCACGATGTCGCCGGTCGCGACACCCTCCCGCTCGGCCAGATGCGGGCTGAGCGCGACCACGTTCTCCCAGACCACCTTGGTGAGCGGCTTCGGCAGTTCCTGCAGCCAGGCGAGGTCGGCATGGGTACCGTCCCAGACCGTGGGGTCCGGGCGGAACACCACCTCGATCCCGGCCTCGGCGGAGGATCGGGCGGGGGGCTGGGCAAAGGGCTGTGCAGAGGGCCCGGTAGAGGGTTCGGCGCCGCCGGCCTCCTGCGTGAGCGCGACCTCCTCGGTCGCAACCGCGCTGTCCGGCCAGAACCCCCGGCGCAGGGCATCGGAGAAGCGCGCCTCGAACGCCGCCGCGTCCTCGCCCTCGGTCCGCCAACGCGCCTTGAGCAGGGCGAGCGCGTCGGCGCCTTCCTCACCGCCGCGTCCGTCGGTGAGGAAGGCCAGCATGTCCTGGAGGGTGCGGCCGTTGTAGAGCGGCGCCACCGTGGGCTGGATCAGCCCGACCGTGCCGTTGAGGGACCGGACGTCGCCCCAGCTCTCCAGCGGATGGGCGGCGGGCAGGTGCCAGTCGGCATGCGCGCCGGTCTCTTCGTAGTAGAGCCCGGCATGGATCTTGAGCGGCACGCGCTCCATCCGGGCGGCGAAGTCGAGGGCGCCCGGGGCGTCGTAGACCGGGTTGCCGCCGAGCACGATCAGGACCTTGACGGCACCGCGCTCCATCTCCTCCGCCAGGTCCGCCAGCGTCCCGGAGCCCTGTTCGGCCACGGGCATCGTGTGCCGCAGGGTCGCCCCGGTATTGCCGAGCGCGCCGTTGAGGCGGTGGACCAGTGCGTGCAGGTCCGGGCTCGCCGTCAGCCCGGCCGTGACGATGCCGGCGCCGCGCGCCTCGGTGAGGGCCTTGGCGGCGCGGCGCGTCCAGCGGGAGACCGGATCGTCGCCGGCCGGCGCCGCGGCGCCTGAAGTCACCGCCAAAAAATCCCGCGCCAGGGCTTCGAGGCGTCCGGCCGAGACGGGGACGCCGTGATCCGCCTTGGCGCTGGTGAGGGTCGGGGTCGGGGCCGCGGCGTGGAGGCTCAACAGGCGGCCCTCGGCGTAAGCGGCGCGACGGGCCGCGCTCCAGCGCCCCGACAGGCCGACTTGGCCGGGGCCGAGGTCGAGGAAGTCGCCGTCCAGGGACACGATCGTGCGCGCCCGGCCGAAATCGGGCTGCGTCTCCAGCGGCCGGCCATAGGCCAGGCGGGCGCCCTCGTAGATCGCGTCGCGGCCGGTGCCCGCGCCGACATACCAGCGCAGCGCCGGGTAGGCGGCCCGCATCCGGGCGATCTGCGCCGCGACGGTGGGCGACGTCACCGGTCCGGTCAGCAGCGCCACCCCCGCACCCCCGGCCTCGCGCCAGGCCGGAATCTGCGTCTGCAGGGCCGTCCGGAACGCCGCCCAGGAACTCGGCTTGCCGAGGTGCTGAACCGCCTGCGAGCGGAACGGGTCGTAGAGGCCGAGCACCGAGGCCTGGGCCAGCACGTCGGTGCCGCCGCGGCTCCAGGGGTGATCGGGATTGCCCTCGATCTTCAGCGGCCGACCGTTGCGGGTGGTGACCAGGATCCCGTTGCCGAACCCGTCGAACACGGCCGAGGAGGCGTAGGACAGGTTCGTGCCCGGCACGATCCGCTCGGGCTGGTTGACGTAGGGCACCTCGTAATCGCGCCCGCCCTCCGCGCCGCAGGCCGTGAGGCCGCCGAGCGCGAAGGACGCCGCCATCAGCTTGAGGAATCCGCGCCGCTCCGGGGCGGCGGCGAGGCGGGCCGCCGAGGGGAACTCGGCCGCGAGGTAGTCGCGGAATTCCGGGCTGTCGGCGACGGCGTCGAGGCTGCGCCAGAAGCGGGGGCCGTCGCCGCCGGCGAGCTTGGCGCGCAACGCCGCGATGTCGGAAGTGTGCGTCATCGGTGGCAGATCCCGCACTCGGTGAGCCGCGCACCGCCGCGGATATGGTATTCGGCCACCAGCTTCGGACCCAGCGTCGCCTGGTCGGCCGGCGGCTTCCAGGTCATGTTCCAGACCTGATCGGGCGTGCGCACGTACTTCTCCGGCGCCCGGTGGCAATCGAGGCAGAACTGCATCTCGAAGGCGTTCGCCCGATAGGTCATCTGCATCGACGTCACGTCGCCGTGGCAGGTCGAGCAGCCGATGCCCTTCGTCACATGCACCGAGTGGTTGTAGTAAACGTATTGCGGCAGCTTGTTCAGCCGCACCCATTCCAGCGGCTTGTCCTGCGCGTAGCTGTCGCGCACCGGCTTGAGCATCGTCGACCCGGTCCAGATCTGCGAGTGGCAGGTCATGCAGGTATGGGTCGGCGGGATGCCGGCGGTGGCCTCCTTGTCGACGGTGGTGTGGCAATACCGGCATTGGATGCCGAGCTCGCCGGAATGGTGCTTGTGGCTGAACGGCAGGGGCTGGGCCGGCGCGATGCCGACGCCAGTAACGTAGTTCGAGCGCACGATCCCGGCCGCCAACACGGGCAGGCCGACCAGGCAGGCCACACCGGTCATCAGGGCGAGCCGGTAGGTCGCGTCCGCGCCGGGGGTGAAAAGCTGCGCCATCAGGCGGCCCCGCGCAGGAGGCAGGCGCTCCCGCGTAGGAGGCAGGCGCTCCCGCGTAGGAGGCAGGCGCTCCCGCGTAGGAGGCAGGCGCTCCCGCGCAGGAGGCAGATGCGCCCGCGCAACGAGCCGCAAAACCCGCCGGGCAGGCGGGTTCGGTCGCCGGGCTCGATCTGCTCACCCCCTCGCCGCAAGCGTCGCCCCACCGTTGATCCCAGGTTGAAGTGTGCGGTGCACCGGTCCGCCCGCGCAATGCGACCAAAGCGGCCGGCCCTCACCCAGGAACCTAGAGCTTTTCCAGACGGGGGCTAGAACATGGATCACCATGCCGGGCGCCTCTCGTGCCGAGCCCGCGACACTTCCCGCCGGCGGCGCGAAGGCCTATGCGCTGCCTGACCTGTCGGGCGCGGCGGCCCGATCCCGTCGCCGCCCCACCCCGGACCTGCCTCGGACCCCTATGGATTCCGACCCCATCGTCCTGACCTGGCGCGCGGCGCGGCGCCTGCACACCATTGCGGCCGGCCTCGCTGTCGGGGTCGGCGCCCCGCTCTGCGCGCTCGCCCTGCTGTGTCTGCGCGATCTCGTCGCGGTGCTGCCGCGCGACGAGGCGCCGACGCTGCCGTTCCTGCGGCTCGCCCTGTCGCTGCCCGGCCGCGACGTCGTGCTGACGCACGGTGTCCCGATGCGCCCGGCGGAGCTGGAGCTCGCCGCCTTCCTGTGCATCGCCGCCTGCGCGCTGGCCCTGGCCGGAATCGGCTGGATCGTGGCGCGCCTGTGCTTCAAGGCTCAGAACCGGGCCGCGGACGCGGTCCGGGAGAGCGTCCTGCAGGCGATCCTCGACGCGCCGGCCGGAGCCCGCGACGAGGCCCGCAGCCTGGCCCGCCTGGTCGGCGAGGTGCTGGGCCGGGGCGACCGGCTGCTCGCCGCCGGCATCGTCCTGCCGGCGATGACGCTCGCCGCGCTGCTCCTGGCGCTCGGCTTCGCGGCGCTCGCGGCCCCACGCCTGATCCCGGCCGCGGCGGTCGGCCTGGCGGCGATCGGGCTCGCCTACGGGCTGGTCCTGGAACGCGCCCGGGACCGGCAGGACCTGCGCCTGCGTTCCAGCGCCCGGGCCGAGACGAACCTGAACGACCTGGTCCGACGGCTGCCGGCCGTTCGCGTCCACGGAGCCGCCGCCCTCGAACGGACACGCATCGCGGCCCGGGTCGCGGCGACGCGCGCCAAGGTGGCCCGGGCCGAGGCACGGCTGGCCTACGCGCGGGCCCCGGCGCTGGCCCTGGCGGTGATCCTCCCCGCCATCGCCATCGGCACCGCCCTGTGGCGCTCCGCAGAGACCGGCGGCCCCCCGGCGCCGCCGGTCGATCCGGCCGCCCTGCTCGCGGCCACCGGGGCGTTCGGCCTCGCCGGCTGGCTCGCCGGCATCTGCGCCCGGCTCTGGACGGTGCGCAAATCCGTCCGGCCGCGCTTCCGCGACCTCGCCCGCATCATAGCCCTGCTCGAGGGGCGGCAGGCCCGGGCGCCCAGGCCGGGGCTCGCACCGCAGCCGCTGCCCCGGTCCGGAATCCTGGCGACCCAGGGCGTCGGCGCCTTCGACGCGGCGACCGGCGAGCGCCTGACCGGCGTGGACGTCGCCGTCACCATGCCGGGCCACGTGGCGATCACCGGCAGCCGGGGCAGCGGCGCCCGGGTGCTGGCGGCCGTGCTGGCCGGCCAGATCGAGCCGACGGCGGGCGCGGTCACCTACGCGGGCTCCGACCTGCGCGGCTTCGATGCCGCGGAGCGCGCCCGCCGCATCGCCTTCGCGGCCGGGGAGGCGATCCTGATCGAGGGCTCGCTCCGGCAGAACCTGCTCTACGGCACCGAGCCGGCGAACGCCCCCGACGACATCGGGCTGATCGGGATCAGCCGGCTCGCCGGGCTCGACGGCTTCGTCTACGCCCGCGGCCTGACCGGCCGCCTCGACCCGGCGAGCCAGCCCCGGCTCGCGGCGGCGATCGTCACGGCCCGCCGGACCATGCGGGCGGCCCTCGCCGCCAAGGGGGCCGAGCGCCTGGTCGAGCCTTTCGACCCGGCCCGCTACAACCATCAGGCGAGCATCGGCGAGAACATCCTGTTCGGCGAGCCGGTCGGCGGGGCCTTCGCGCCCCTGCGGTTCGCCCGCCACCCGTACCTGAGGGCGGTGCTGGAGGCCGAGGAGCTGGTGCGGCCGCTCACCGAGATCGGCCTGTCGGTGGCGCGCAGCACGGTGGAAATCTTCGCGGACCTGCCCAACGACCATTCGCTCTTCGACAACTATTCGCTGTTCCAGGCCTCGGAGCGTGGCTACTTCGAAGATCTGGTGGTCCGCCTGCCCAATGCCGCGAGCCTGCGCCGCGGGTCGGCCGGCCAGCGCGACCGCACCCGGCTGATCGGCCTAGCGTTGCGCTACAGCGAATCCCGCCACCGCTTCGGGCTGATCGACGCCGCGTTCGAGCAGCGGCTGGTTCAGGCGCGCCGCTCCTTCGCCCGGATGCTGCCGCCCCACCTCGCCGGCGCCGTCGAGTTCCACGATCCCGGCCGGGTCAATCCGGCCGCCAGCCTGGAGGAGAACCTGCTGTTCGGCCGGATCAGCCTCGGCGAGGCCAACGCGGAGCCCCGGGTGCGGGCACTGGTGCAGCGCGTGCTCGCCGACGAGGGCCTCGAAGCCTCGGTCTACGGGCTCGGCCTGGACAGCAAGGTCGAGATCCAGCCGAGCACCGGCGCGCTGGCCGACGGGGCGATCAACGCCCGGGAGCGCGTCGCGATCGAGCTGGGGCGCTGCCTCGCCCGCGAGCCCGACATCCTGGTGGTCGCGGTGGCGCCCGACGAGCGCAAGGTCGAGGGCGTGCGCGAGCGCCTCGCCCGGCTCCGGCAGGCCCGGGCCGGGCGCGGCTTCATCGTCTGCCTGCCCGAATCGGGGGTACCCGACGGGATCGCGCCGTTCGACGCGGTGATCGCGGTGGAGAACAGCGCCGTGGTCGCCCCCCAGGCCATCGAGGCCGCGGGCGCCGTCGGCGCGGAGCCAGCCCTGGCGTGACCGGCGGTCGTCACGGGCGCGACGGCCTCACGACGGCCGCAATGCCCGGTCAGCCTCCGCGGACCGTGCACGGCCGTGTTCCCCTCCGGCCGATGCGGCGCGGACGGTTCATGCCCCTCCCGATACCGAGATCCCTCGCCGCCGGCCTCGTGCTGCTGACCGTCTGCGGTTCCGTCGCGGCGCAGGCTGGGAAGGCCGACGCGCCGATCCCGGCCGCGACGCTCGCCCTGATGGCGCAGAAGGGCACCAGTGCCGCCGCCCCGGTGCTGTTCCGGGCCTACAAGAAGGAATCCGAGATCGAGGTCTGGAAGAAGGGCCCGGCCGGGTACGTCCACATCAAGACCTTCCCGATCTGCCGCTGGTCCGGCCAGCTCGGCCCCAAGCGCAAGAGCGGCGACCGGCAGACCCCGGAGGGGTTCTATTCGGTGCCCCGGCGCCAGATGAACCCGAACTCGCACTATTACCTGTCCTTCGATGTCGGCTACCCCAACGCCTACGATCGCGCCCATGGCGGCACCGGCTCGGCCGTGATGGTGCACGGCATCTGCTCGTCGATGGGCTGCTTCGCCATGACCGACGGCACGGTCGGGGAGATCTACGCCATCGCCCGCGAGGCCCTGAACGGCGGGCAGGCGGCGTTCCAGTTCCAGTCCTACCCGTTCCGGATGAGTGCCGAGAACATGGCCCGCCACCGCACCGACCCGAACATCGGGTTCTGGCGCGAGCTCAAGGCCGGCTCGGACCGGTTCGAGGCGAGCAAGGAGGAGCTGCAGGTCTCGGTCGTCGCCGGCCGCTACGCCTTCGCGCCGTCCCGGGACCCCGCGCGGGAAGCCGCCGTCGCGACCCACCGTGCCATCGAGGAGGCCCGGATGGCGGCGCTCGCCGAATCCGGCGAGCCGGCCGTGCGCACCACCTATTCCGACGGTGGCCAGCACGCCTTCTGGGCGGCCTACACCGCCCGGGGCGGCGCGGTCGGCGACGTCAGCCGCCCCGAGGCGCTGGCCTTCGCCGGCCAGGAGGTGGTGGTCGTGCCGGGTCACCGGGCGCCGCGGCCGGTGCCGGAGGCGGTTTGGGCCGCCTGGGCCGCCCCCGATTCCGCCCTCGCGTTGCGGCGAATGGCGGGCTTCGTCCCGGTCTACGACCGGGCCCCGGACCCGTTCGGGGCGCTGGCTGGCCGGCTCCCGGCGCGCTACGGCGACGGCCTGCCCGCGATGCTGGCGGCGGGCCTGGGTTGGGCCCCGGGCGCGGTCGGCGGGCCGCTGATTCCCGGCAGCGCCAACGCCGGGCTTGTCGCATCCGCCGCGCGATTCTAAGGGAGCCGCAGCGCCGGGGCGCGGCCCATCCGTGTGCGCGGACGCACATCACGACGGCCTGCGACCCCCCAATTCATTGTAAGGCAGGGGATGAGCGGTACTCCTGTCCCGTCGGCCTGCCGTAATCAGCGCTACCTTCCCGGAACGGCGACGGGGTTTCGATCGTAACGGATCGGGACCGACTGTCCGCAGATTCGTGATCGCCATGTCCAAGTGTTCCGAGCCGACTATCCGTGCGGCCGACGAGGGCCTCGTCCTCCGATTCTGGGGCGTCCGTGGCTCGACTCCGGTCAGCGGTCCGCAATACGCCGAATTCGGCGGCAACACGCCGTGCCTCGAGGTGCGCTGCGGGGAGCGGATGTTCGTGGTCGATGCCGGCTCCGGCATCTACAACCTCGGTCAGGGCCACCGCACCGATCTCCCCCGGGAAGTCGACCTCCTGTTCAGCCACCTGCACCTCGACCACACGGCGGGCCTCCCGTTCTTCAAGCCGGCAGTCCTCGACTGCGACCGGGTGATCAACACCTATTGCGGCAATCTCGGCGGCGAATCGGCCGGCCCGACGCTCGATCGTCTGTTCGCGCCGCCGCTGTTCCCGGTTACGCTCGACAGGCTGTGCTGCACGTTCAACCATCACGGCTTCGAGGCCGGGCAGTCCCTGACGTTCCCGGATGGCGCCCGGGTCGACACGATCCTGCTGAACCACCCGCAGGGCTCGGTGGGCTATCGCTTCGAGCATGGCGGCCAGCGCCTGTGCCTGATCAGCGACATCGAGCACAGCGACCCCTGGCCGGATCCCGAGCTGGCGCGGTTCGTCGAAGGCGCCGACCTGATGGTCTACGACGGCATGTTCACCGACGGCGAGTATCCGACCTGCCGCGGCTGGGGCCACTCCACCTGGCAGAAGGGCGTCGAGCTGGCCCGGACGGCCGGGGTCAAGGCGCTGGCGATCATCCACCTGCATCCGGCCCATTCGGATACGGCGCTGCGCGACATGGAGGCGGACCTCAAGGCGGAGATGCCCACCGCCTTCATCGCCCGCGAGAGCCAGAGCATCACGGTCGGCGCACCGCGTTCGGTGAGCCGGGGCGCCGACGGCCGGCCGGCGGTGGCGCGGGAGATCCGCCGCCGGATCAAGGTCGCCTGATCCCGTTGGTCAGACCGAGCGCCGGCCCCGCGTCCGGCTGAACCGGCGATAGGCGAACAGGACGAACAGCGCGACGCCGATGGTCAGGATGCTCCAGCCGTAATTGGTGACGAGCTGCGCATCGATCGGGTGGCCGATCAGGCCCAGCGCGACGAGCAGTCCGAAGACGGCGATCACCGCCGAGACGAGCATCCCTAGAATCATCGTGGTCCCCGGCGCGTCCCGGCCGGCGCACGGCCCGGCGAAGTCGTCCGTGGAAATGCGCGGGCGCGGTGCCCGTTCCCGGTCGCATCCGGCGCCAGGACACGGTAATCGCGCCGCGACGCGCATGGGCGGCTCCCAAGGCGCCGAACTTAGGCTAAGTAGGCCCGCATGACGGCGCCCCGGGGCGCGCGAGGAGCCCGAGACCACGGCGATGACCGGCCCACAGAACACGCCTCAGGACAGCATGCCCGCATCCACCGCAGCAACGGGCCCCCTGCGCCCGCAATCCCAGCTCGTGACGATCTTCGGCGGCTCCGGCTTCCTGGGCCGGCACGTGGTGCGGGCGCTCGCCAAACGCGGCTACCGGATCCGCGTCGCGGTGCGCCGGCCGGACCTGGCGCTGTTCCTGCAGCCGCTGGGCAAGGTCAACCAGATCGTGGCCGTCCAGGCCAACCTGCGCTACCCCGAATCGGTGGCCCGCGCGGCCGAGCGCTCAGACGTGGTGATCAACCTCGTCGGCATCCTGCAGGAGACCGGCTCGCAGAGCTTCGCACGCCTGCAGGTCGAAGGCGCGGCCGAGATCGCCCGCGCCGCAGCCCGGCAGGGCGCCCGGATGATCCACGTCTCGGCGATCGGGGCGGATCCGGCCTCGCCGTCACACTACGCCCGCACCAAGGCGGAGGGCGAGGCCCGGATCTTCGCCACCTGTCCGGACGCGGTGGTGTTCCGGCCCTCGCTGGTCTTCGGGCCGGGCGACAGCTTCTTCAACCGCTTCGCCGGGCTGGCTCGGGCGCTGCCGGTCCTGCCGCTGGCGGGCGGCCAGTCGCGCTTCCAGCCGGTCTTCGTGGGCGACGTCGCCGAGGCGATCGCCCGGGCCGTCGATGGCGCGGTGCCGGGCGGCAAGGTCTACGAGCTCGGCGGCCCCGAAGTCGCGACGCTCGAGCACCTCGTCCGCTACATGCTGAAGACGATCCAGCGGAAGCGCGCGGTGGTGGACCTGCCGCTGCCGGTGGCCAAGCTCCAGGCCCGGTTCCTGGAGGTCGCCGACACCCTGACCTTCGGCCTGCTGCCCGACAGCCTGAAGCTCACCCGCGACCAGGTGATCCTGCTCCAGAACGACAACGTCGTGTCCGAGGCCGCCAAGGCCGAGGGCCGGACCATCGAGGCGCTCGGCATCAGCCCGACCGCGGCCGAGGCGGTGGTTCCGGGTTATCTCTGGCCGTTCCGTAAGGCCGGCCAGTTCGCCACCGATCGCGACGAGGAACACCTCGCCGAGGTGCCCGACATGGTGGCCTCGACGCCCATGGCGGCCGGCTCCCAGCACAGGCCGCAGACCGCGTCCGGGCCGGCGATCGGCGCCGACGCGGGCAGTTCCCCCGGCAGCGCCCAGAGCCGCATGGGCACCCGCTGGGGCACCCGGACGATGAACTGACGAGCCAGGGTTTCGAAAGGTCTTCGACCCCTTATGGGTGCGGGGCGGAGCCCTGCACCCTGCCGAAGGGTCTCGTACCTTTCGGGATCCCATTTCCTTGCCGGTGCGCGGGTTTATATCGCTGCCTTCTCGTTGAGGGAGACAACGCCTGATCTCGTCCGGGACTGCACGATGATGATGACCCCGTGGAACGGATCGGCAGGCCTGGCGTGAGACGCATCCTCGTCACCGGCGCGGCGGGCTTCGTCGGCGGCCATGTGCTGCCGCTCCTGACCGGATCGGGCGCCCGGGTGGTCGGCATCGGCCGCGGGGAAGCGCCGATCCTGCCGGAGGGCGTCACCTACGCGCGCATCGACCTCCTGGACGAGGCGGCCCTCGGCGCCTTCGTGGCGCGCTTCCGGCCGACCGAGATCCTCCACTTGGCCGGCCTCGCCTCGGTGGGCCAGTCCGCCACCGGGCCGGGGCAGACCTGGCGGGTGAACGTCAACGGCCTGATGAACCTCGTGGCGGCCGTCGAGGCGGTGCCGGGCTGCACGTTGTTCTTCGTCAGCTCGGGCGAGGTCTATGGCGGTGCCTTCCTGGCCGGCCACGCGCTGTCCGAGGCGGCCGAACCCCTGCCGCGCAACACCTACGCCCGGTCGAAATGGGTCGGCGAGCAGCTGCTGCGCGACCTGCTGCCCCGGATCGGCGTGAAGCTCGTGGTGCTGCGGCCGTTCAACCATATCGGCCCGGGCCAGGACGAGCGCTTCGTCGTGGCCTCCTTCGCCGGGCAGATCGCCCGGATCGAGGCCGGCCTTGCGGCACCGCTCCTCGAGGTCGGCAACCTGTCCTCGTACCGCGATTTCCTCGACGTCGCCGACGTCGCGGGCGCCTATGCCGACCTGATCGGCCGGTCCGAAGCCCTGGCGGACGGGAGCGTGTTCAACATCAGTTCCGGCGTCCCCCGGACGATCGCCAGCGTCCTCGACGGCCTGCGCGCCCGCGCCCGGGTGCCGTTCGAGATCCGGATCGCCCCCGAGCGGGTGCGCCCGAACGAGATCCCGCTGGCGGCGGGCGATTCCACCCGCCTGCACGACGCCACCGGCTGGCAGCCGCGGGTCGCCTGGGACGACGCCCTGACCCGGGTGCTGGACGATGCCCGCGCCCGGCTGGGCGACGTCGAGGGCTGAAGGCGCGCTACCGGACCACGCCCTTCGCCACCAGCGCGTCCCGCGCCTGCGCCGACACATCCAGCCGCTCGGCCAGGATCTCGGCGCTCGAATCCCCGAGGCCCGGCGGCATGCGGCGCACCGGCAGCCGGCGCCCGTCGAGCCGGTAGGGCGGGGCGATGACGTGGGCGTTGTCGGCGCCCTCGACCACCAGACCGGCCTCCCGGGCGCGCGGACAGGTCAGCGCCTCGCGCAGGCCCATCACCTCGCCGCAGGGGATGCCGGCCGCGCGCAGGCGCGCGATCAGCGGCGCGCGCTCCCACTTGGCGAGTTCGGCATCCAGGATCGGGATGAAGGCGGCGCGGTTCTTCGAGCGGTCGAGGTTGGTTGCAAAGCGCGGGTCGGCGCACAGGTCCGGCCGCTCCAGCACCTGCTCGCAGAACCGGCGGTACTGGGCGTTGTTGCCGACCGTGATCACCACCGGCCCGTCTCCCGCCTCGAACACCCCGTAGGGCACGATCGACGGATGGGCGTTGCCGTAGCGCGGCGGATCGATGCCCCGGGCCAGCGCCTCCAGGCCGTAATAGGAGGTCAGCGCCACGCCGCAATCGAACAGGGCGAGGTCGATCGCCTTGCCGCGCCCGGTGCGCTCGCGCTGGAACAGGGCCGCCAGCACGGCCTGGGCCGCGTATTGCCCGGTGAACAGGTCCACCGCCGCGACCCCGAACTTCAGGGGCGGCCCGCCCGCCTCGCCGTTCAGCGCCATCACGCCGGATTCGCCCTGCACCACGAGGTCGTAGCCGGGCCGTCCGGCCTCCGAGCCGTCGGAGCTGTAGCCGGCGATCGAGCAGTAGATCAGCCCGGAATTCTCGGCCGACAGCGCCGCGTAGCCGAGGCCGAGCTTCTCGGCCCCGCCGGTCTTGAAGTTCTGGACCAGCACGTCGCTCTCGCGGGCCAGCGCCTTGACGATCGCCAGCCCGTCGGGCGTCGCGAGATCGACGCCGATCGAGCGCTTGTTGCGGTTCACGCTGTCGAAATACGAGGTGTTGCCGGGGCTGGTCGCCACGCCCCAGTCCCGCGTGTCGTCGCCGCGCTCCGGGTGCTCGACCTTGATCACGTCGGCGCCGAGATCGCCGAGCACCTGCGCGCACCACGGCCCCGCCAGGACCCGGGACAGGTCGAGGACGCGGATCCCGGCGAGCGGGAGATCGTGGGATGGATCGGTTTCCATGGAACGGGTCCTCATGCTCCCATCACGCCGTCGAGGCCGCGCACCGCCGCGACGAGCTTCGGCCGCACCACGTCCATCAGGAACCTGGCGTCGGTGATGATCGTCGGGGCGCCGCAATTGACCGACATGGCCGGCAGGCCGCCGCCGGGATGAAACCCAACCGCGATGGCGCAGACGGTCTCCTGCCACTCGCCGAACGAGGTGCAGCAGCCGAGCTCGCGATGCTCGGCCACCGCCAGGTCGAGGCCGGCCCGCAGGGAGGGCCAGGCCACCGGGTCCAGGGCCTTCAGGTCCTCGTAGATGCTCTCGCGCTCGCGCTCCGGGCAGACCGCCACGTAGGCTCGACCCATGGCGCTGCGCGCGAGCGAGATCCGCGAGCCGGTGTCGAGGTTCAGCGAGATCGCGGCCGGACCGCGCTGGCAATCGACGTAGCGCATGCTCAACCGGTCGCGCACTCCGAGCCCCACCGAGGCGTTGGCGGCCTCGGCGACCGCCCGCAGCACCGGTCGGGCGATGCCGCGCACGTCGAGCCCGCCGAGGGCCGCCGAACTCAGCGCGATGGTCGCATGGCCCAGTCGGTAGCGGCCGGTCTCGGCGGTGTGGTGCAGGTAGCCGAGCTTGGTCAGCGTGTAGGTGAGGCGCGACACGGTCGAGCGCGGCAGGCCGCAGGCCGCCGCGAGGTCGTGGTTGGCCAAGCTGGTCCGGCCCGGCCCGAAGCAGGCGAGCACCGCGAGGCCACGGCCGAGCGACGTGACGAAGTGGCGATCCTCCTTGGCGCCACGCTCGTTGGCGCCGTCGCCCGGCGTCGCCTCGGGATCACCCAGCAGGGCCTCACCCACGGCGTTCATCGGCGCAGGAACGCCGCGAAGGCCGCCTGCGCGTCCGGGCCGCGGCGGAGCCCGTGAAACACCTGCGCCTCCTCGGCGAGCGTGCGGGCGACCACGTCATCGTGGCCCCGGCGCAGGGCGCGCTTGGTCGCGGCGATCGAGACCGGGGGCAGGGCGGCCAGGGCACGGACTCGGGCGAGGGCGGTGTCCAGGGCGGCGCCCTGCGGGACGGCGGCGTTGATCAGGCCGGCCGTCGCCGCCTCCGCGGCGCCGAAGGGCTCGCCGAGCATCAGCAGCTCGGCCGCCCGCTTGGTGCCGGCGATGAGCGGGAGGAGGTAGCTCGAACCGCCTTCCGGGCTCAGCCCAAGCGCCGTGAACGGCAGGCGGAAGCGGGCGCCGTCCCCGGCATAGGCGAGATCGCAATGCAGCAGCAGCGTCGTGCCGATGCCGACCGCGTGCCCCTCCACCGCCGCGACGACGGGCTTCGGGCAGCCGCGCAGGGCCTTCAGGAAGGTCAGGCCCGGGCTGTCGCCGTCGGTCTCGACATCCTGGAAGTCCCTGAGGTCGTTGCCGGCCGTGAAGCAGCCGCCCGCCCCGGTGAGCACCACGGCGCGCACAGTTTCGTCGGCGCCGGCCGCGGCGAAGGCGGCGGCGAGGCCCGCATAGGTCGCCCGGTCGAGGGCGTTGCGGCGCTCCGGCCGGTCGATGGTGACCAGCCGGATCCCGGGCTCGGAATCGGCGACGCGGAGGCTCACGGGACGGCCTCACCGGCATAGGCCGCGGCGACGCCCCCGAGCCCGGCCCGGGCGGCGGCGTATTCCCGAACGAGCCGGGCCACCAGGTCGGCGGTGGCCGGCGCGTCCGCGATGGTGCCGACCCCCTGGCCGGCGCCCCAGACGTCCCGCCAGGCCTTCACGCCGGCGCTGCCGAAATCCATCGCGGTCTTGTCGCGCACCGGCAAGGCCTCGGGATCGAGCCCGGCGGCGCGGATGCTCGGCGTCAGGTAATTGCCCGGCACGCCCGTGAAGTAGGGGGTGTACAGGACGTCGGCGGCGGCACTGCCGGCGATCATGTCCTTGTAGCCGGACGCGGCGTTCGCCTCCCGGGTGGCGATGAACCGGGTGCCCATGTAGGCGAGGTCGGCGCCCATGGCCTGGGCGGCCAGGATCGCCGAGCCGGTGGTGATCGCCCCCGACAGGATCAGCGGCCCGTCGTAGAAGCGCCGGATCTCGCCGACGAGGGCGAAGGGGCTCAGCGTGCCGGCATGGCCCCCCGCGCCGGCGCAGACGAGGATCAGCCCGTCGACCCCGGCTTCCAGGGCCTTCTCGGCATGGCGGACCGTGGTGACGTCGTGGAACACCACGCCGCCATAGCCGTGGACCGGGCGGATCACCGCGTCCGGCGCCCGCAGCGACGTGATGATGATCGGCACCCGGTGCCGGATGCAGGCCTCGACGTCGTGCGCCAGCCGGTCGTTCGACGCGTGGACGATCTGGTTGACCGCGAAGGGCGCGATCTTGCGGGCGGGATCCTTCGCGCGCGCTTCAGCCAGGGTCCGGGTGATCGTCGAAAGCCATTCGTCGAGGAGTGCGGCGGGCCGGGCGTTGAGCGCCGGGAACGCGCCGACCACCCCGGCCAGGCATTGCGCGATCACGAGTTCCGGCCCCGACACGATGAACATCGGGGCGCAGATCACCGGGAGGGCGAGGCGACCGCGCAGGATCTCGGGCAGGCGGCTAGCCGGCCCCTGTTCGAATCCGTTGCTCATCGAAGGCTGCCGGGCTGTTGGCCGATACCGCGCACGGCGATCCTCCCTGATCGATCCGGGCGGCCCTTCCCATGGAACCCGGCTGGGCGGGCCAGGGTCGGAATCGTGCCCGGGGCGGGTCTGAATGGCATGGCGTCCGGCACCGGTCAAACCGTTCAGCTGGGCGGCGTCTGCAATGCGGAACGCCACGACGCGGGTCACGGGCGATGCCCGCGCATCCTTGACGAGTCGGGGATCGCAGATCAACATCCCGGCCAATTGCAAACGATCATTCTGCAATGCAGAACAGGGAGCGCCACGCTTTGGTTCGTTACGAGGTCGATGGCGGCGTGGCCGTGCTCACGCTGGCGAACCCGCCGGTCAACGCGCTCGGCGCCGGGCTGCGGGCTGCCCTCGATGCCGCCCTGGCCCGGGCGGAGGCGGACGATTCGGTGCGCGCCATCGTGCTGGCGGCCGAGGGCAAGGTGTTCGTCGGCGGGGCCGACATCTCGGAATTCGGCAAGCCGCCTCAGGCCCCGAGCCTGCCCGACGTGCTGGAGCGGCTCGATGCCGGCCGGAAGCCGGTGGTGGCGGCGATCGGCGGCGCGGCGCTCGGCGGCGGACTGGAACTGGCGATGGCCTGCCACGGCCGGATCGCGGCGCCGGCGGCCAAGCTCGGCCTGCCGGAGATCAAGCTCGGGATCATCCCCGGAGCCGGCGGCACCCAGCGCCTGCCGCGCCTGATCGGGCCGGACGCCGCCTTCACGATGATGCTCACCGGCTCGCCAATCTCGGCCGATGCGGCCGCCGAGCGGGGCATCGTCGATGCCGTCGTGCTGGGTGACCTCGTCCCGGCGGCCCGCACCCGGGCCCTGGAACTGGCCGATTCCGGCGCCCTGCCGCGGGTGCGCGACCGGGCGGACAGGCTGACGCCGGAGGCCCGGCAGAGTTTCGAGGCGCTGGCCGAGGAGGCCGTGAAGCGCGATCCGCAGGCGACCAACGTCCGCGCCCTGGTCCGGGCCGTGCGCGCCGGCCTTGACCCGACCGCGTTCGACGCGGCGGTCGCCGTCGAGCGGGACGAGTTCCGCACGCTGGTGGAGGATCCGCGCTCCAAGGCCCTGCGCTACGCCTTCTTCGCCGAGCGCGAGGCGGGCCGGGTCCCGGGCCTGTCGAAGGAGACGCCCCGTCGCGCCATCGAGACGGCCGCGGTGATCGGCGCCGGCACCATGGGCGGCGGGATCAGTATGTGCTTCGCCAATGCCGGCATCCCGGTCACCGTGATCGAGACCGAGGCCGGCGCCCTGGAGCGCGGCCTCGACCGGGTGAAGGCCCTCTATGCGGGCTCGGCCAAGCGCGGCTCGATCACCGAGGCCCAGCGCGATGCGCGGGTCGGCCGGATCACCGGGGCGATCGGCCTGGAGAACGCCGCAGAGGCCGATATCGTGATCGAGGCGGCCTTCGAGGACATGGGCGTCAAGCGCGAGATCTTTTCCAAACTCGACGGCATCGCCAAGCCGGGGGCGATCCTGGCGAGCAACACCTCCTATCTCGACGTCGACGCCATCGCGGCGGTGACCGGCCGGCCGCAGGACGTGCTGGGGCTGCACTTCTTCAGCCCGGCCAACGTCATGCGCCTCGTCGAGGTGGTCCGGGCCGGGAAGACCGCGCCCGACGTGCTCGCCACCGCGCTGGATCTGGCCAAGCGCCTCAACAAGCTCCCGGTGACGGTGGGCGTCTGCTTCGGCTTCGTCGGCAACCGCATCCTGGAGCGCCGCAGCCGGGCCGCCGAGCGCCTGCTGCTCGAAGGCGCGCTGCCGCATGAGGTCGACGCCGCCGTGACCGCCTTCGGCTTCCGGATGGGCCCCTTCGCCATGAGCGACCTCGCCGGCCTCGATATCGGCTGGCGCTCCCGCAAGGATTTCGGCGGCCGGGCCCCGGTCGCCGACGCACTGGCCGAGATGGGCCGGTTCGGCCAGAAGACCGGCCGCGGCTTCTTTGTGTATGCGGACGGCGCCAGGACCGGGACCCGCGATCCCGAGGTGGACGCGCTCATCGAGAAGACCGCCGCCGAGCACGGCGTCGCACGTCGCACGTTCAGCCCCGACGAGATTGTCGCTCGGCTCATGTACCCGATGGTCAATGAGGGCGCCCGGATCCTTGAGGAGGGGATCGCGGCCCGGCCCGGCGACATCGATACGATCTGGATCAACGGCTACAACTGGCCGGCCTGGCGCGGCGGCCCGATGCACTGGGCCGACACGGTCGGGCTCAGGACGGTCGCCGAGGCGCTGTCACGCTTTGCCCGGGAGGCCGGCGACGACAGCCAGGAGCCGGCGCCGCTGCTGCGCAAGCTGGCGGACGAAGGCGGCACCTTCGCCGCCTGGAAGGCGACGGCCTGATGGCCGGCCGGCTCGAACGGGCTTCGTCCCGGTTTCGAGAGGTCCGACGCCTCGGGGCGTTGCCCCGACATCCCACCGAAGGGCGTGACGCCCTTCGGGATCCCCAACCCGCCGGCATCAGGCGCTGTCGCTCCTGCAGCCCGCGCCGCGCCGCCTCTCCCGTGCGGGAGAGGGGACCCGCGCCGCATCCGGCCGATGCTGTGCCAGCATCCGACCTGCACATCCGTGCGGAACCGAAGAGGAATCCGGCATGACCGACGCGGTGATCGTCTCGACCGCCCGCACGCCGATCGGCAAGGCCCATCGCGGCGCGCTGAACCTCACCCGCGGCGCCGACCTCGCGGCCCACGCGATCCGGGGCGCCCTGGACCGGGCCCGGCTCGAGCCGGGAGCCGTCGAGGAGGTGGTGCTGGGCTGCGGCTATCCGGAGACCGCCACCGGCGGCAACGTCGCCCGCCACGCCGCCCTGGTGGCGGGGATCCCGGTGGAATCGGCCGGCGTCACGGTCTCGCGCTTCTGCGCCTCGGGCCTGGAGGCGATCGCCAGCGCCGCCCGCCGGATCATCCTCGATGGCGTTCCAGTGGCCGTGGCCGGCGGGGTCGAGTCGATCAGCCTGGTCCAGCCAAAGGTCCAGCGGGAGCTGACCCGCAACGCCTGGCTGGAGGCGCACCTGCCGGCGATCTACATGCCGATGATCGAGACCGCCGACATCGTGGCCGCGCGTTACGGCATCTCCCGGGAGGTGCAGGACGCCTTCGCGGCGGAGAGCCAGCGCCGCACCGCCGCCGCGCAGGAGCGGGGTCTGTTCGACGACGAGATCGTCCCGATGAGCGCCGTGATGGCGGTGACCGACAAGGCCACCGGCGAGACCCGGGAGGTCGAGACGCGGCTCACCAAGGACGAGGGCAACCGCCCCGACACGACGCCGGAGGGCCTCGCCAAGCTCAAGCCCGTGCGCGGGGAGGGCGCCTTCATCACGGCCGGCAACGCCAGCCAGCTCTCGGACGGGGCCGCCGCCAGCGTGCTGATGTCGGCCGAGGAGGCCGCCAGGCGCGGCCTCACGCCGCTCGGCACCTTCCGGGGCTTCGCCTCGGCCGGCTGCGGGCCGGACGAGATGGGCATCGGCCCGGTCTTCGCGGTGCCGCGCCTGCTGGAGCGGCAGGGGCTCACGGTCGCCGACATCGACCTGTGGGAGCTGAACGAGGCCTTCGCGTCCCAGTCGGTCTATTGCCGGGACACGCTCGGGATCGATCCGGACAAGGTCAACGTCAACGGCGGCGCCATCGCGGTCGGCCATCCGTTCGGCATGTCGGGGGCGCGGCTCGTGGGGCACGCCCTCCTGGAAGGCCGCCGCCGCGGGGCGCGCTACGCCGTGGTGACCATGTGCGTGGCCGGCGGCCAGGGCTGCGCCGGCCTGTTCGAGATCGGAGGCTGACGATGGATCTGCGCTTTACGCCGGACGAAATCGCGTTCCGCGACGAGGTCCGTAGCTTCTGCCGGGAGAAGATCCCGGCTGACATACGAAAGAAGGTCTCGGAGGGGCGCAGCCTCGCCAAGGAGGACATCGTCGCCAGCCAGCGGATCCTCAACGCCAAGGGCTGGGCGGTGCCGCACTGGCCGCAGGAATGGGGCGGCCGGGATTGGACCCCGATCCAGCGCTACATCTACACCGAGGAGCTGTTCCAGGCCGCGGTGCCGCTGCCGCAGCAGTTCAACTGCTACATGTTCGGCCCCGTGCTCGCGACCTTCGGCCGGCAGGACCAGAAGGCGCGCTTCCTGCCCCGCGCGGCCAATCTCGACGATTGGTGGTGCCAGGGCTTCTCCGAGCCCGGCGCCGGCTCGGACCTCGCCTCCCTGAAGACCAAGGCCGTGCGCGACGGCGACCACTACGTCGTGGACGGCCAGAAGACCTGGACGACGCTGGGCCAGCACGCCGACTGGATTTTTTGTCTCGTGCGCACCGACTTCGAGGCCAAGAAGCAGCGCGGCATCTCCTTCCTCCTGATCGACATGAAGACCCCCGGCATCACCGTGCGGCCGATCCTGACCCTCGAGGGCCGGCACGAGGTCAACGAGGTTTTTTTCGATTCCGTGCGCGTTCCCCTCGAGAACCTCGTCGGCGAGGAGAACCGAGGCTGGGATTACGCAAAATTCCTGCTCGCCAACGAGCGCACCGGCATCGCCCGGATCGGCCTCACCAAGGAACGCATTCAGCGGATCAAGCGCCTCGCCAAGGAGATGCCGGCAGGCTCCGGGACCATGTGGGACGACCGCGACTTCCGCGGCCGGGTCGCGGAGGTCGAGGTCGAGTTGAAGGCGCTGGAGATCACCCAGATGCGGGTGGCGGCCAAGCAGGGTCGCGCGGATTCGGTGGAGCCGGATCCGGCTTCCTCGCTCCTCAAGATCCGCGGCTCGCAGCTCCAGCAGGCGGCGACGGAGTTGCTGGTCGAGCTCGCCGGGCCGTTCGCGCTCGCGGCACCGGCCCGCGGGGCGGGAGCCAACAACCTGCCCGGCGGCTTCGACTGGGTCGATGCGGCGGCGCCGAGCTACTTCAACAACCGCAAGGTCTCGATCTACGGCGGCTCCAACGAGATTCAGCACAACGTCATCGCCAAGGGGATCTTGGGGTTGTGAGGGCAGGGGGGCCCGCAAGCCGCCCCCGCCGATCCCACCCGACCCCCTCATCCTAAGGTGCGGCGAAGCCGCCTCGAAGGAGAACTCCAGGGGTCGCGGGGCTGGCTGGAGGGCTCCTTCGAGGCCTCCGCTGCGCTCTGGCACTTCAGGATGAGGGTGTGGGTGGGATGAACGCGGCCCCCGTGACCTTCCGCAAGAGGACACCACCATGGATTTCGACCTGAACGAGGACCAGTCGCTCCTGCGCGACAGCGTCGAGCGGATGGCGGCGGACCTGTATCCGTCGCTGGAGAGCCGGCAGGCCCGGCTGAAGGCGCCCCTGGGCTTCCCCGAGGCGGGCTGGGCGGCGTTTACCGAACTCGGCGTCACCGGCCTGCCCTTCTCCGAGGATGAGGGCGGGCTGGCCGGCGGCCCGGTCGAAACCATGCTGGTCATGGAGGCGGTGGGGCGCAACCTCGTGGTCGAGCCGCTGTTCGCGAGCCTCGTGCTCGGCGCGACGGCGCTCCGGCTCGGCGGCAGCGCGGCGCAGAAGGAGAGGATCCTGCCCGACGTGATCGACGGCAGCCTGCGGCTTACCCTGGCCCACACCGAGCGCCAGTCACGCTACGACCTCCACGACGTGGCGACCACGGCCCGTCGCTCGGGCGAAAACTTCGTCCTGAGCGGGGCCAAGAGCGTGGTGCCCAACGCCGACGCGGCCGGGCTGATGGTGGTGTCGGCCCGGGTCTCCGGGGAGCGGCGCGACCCGCATGGGATCGGCCTGTTCCTGGTGCCGGCGGACGCCCCGGGGGTCGCGATCGAGGCCTACCCGACCCAGGATGGCGGCCGGGCCGCGGAGGTGTCGTTCTCGGACGTCGCGCTGCCGGCCGACGCTGCGCTCGGCGATCCCGAGGGCGGCCTGCCGCTGCTGGAGCGGGTGGCCGAGCACGGGATCGCGGCGCTCGCCGCCGAGGCGGTCGGATCGATGGACGCGCTCCACAAGCTCACGGTGGCGTATCTCAAGACCCGCACGCAGTTCGGGGTCAGCGTCGGCTCGTTCCAGGCCCTGCAGCACCGGGCCGTGGACATGCTGATCCAGCTCGAACAGGCGCGCTCGATGGCCCTCTACGCCGCCATGATGGTGGAGGCGGAGGATCCGGCCGCGCGCGCGGCGGCGCTGGCGGCCGTGAAGGTGCAGATCAACAAGGCCTGCCGGTTCGTCGGCCAGGAGGCGGTGCAGCTCCACGGCGGCATCGGCATGACGCTCGAGTATATCGGCGCCCACCACTTCAAGCGGCTCGCCATGATCGAGTACCAGCTCGGCGACACCGCCCACCACCTGCGCCGGATCACGCAAGGGGAGAACGGCCTGCTGGCGGCGTGAGAAACGGACGTACACCGTCATTCCGGGGCGCCGCAGGGGAGCCTGGAACCGAAGGGACCGCCCGCGGCGGCAATCGAGAGCCGCCGACAGTGCCGGGTCCTGCTCGAGTCGAGTTTCCGGGTTCCGGGTTCCGCTTCGCAGCCCCGGAATGACCGTGGAGCCAGAGAGGCTCATGCGCTCGAACGTTCCGGCGCGCGCCACGCCATACACGTACGCCCTCCGCTCATGCCGAGGGGAGGGCGCCGGCCTGTACCGTCTCGGTCGTCTGCGAGATCAGTTGAACAGCGAGCCCACGCCGCCCTGCACGCGGCCGAGGCCGGCGCGGGCGACGGCGTTGTTGGGTTCGATCACGGCGGCGCGCTGGTAATTCTCGAGCGCCTCCTTGCGCTGGCCCGACTTCTCGTAGGCGAGGCCGCGATAGGCCCAGGAGGTGGCGTCCTTGTTGTTGACGTTGAGCGCCGCGTTGTAGTCCTCGATCGCCTTCGGGTACTGGTTGGTGGCGATCAGGCTCTGGCCGCGGGCCGCGTACGGCGCGGACACGAACGGGTTGCGGTCGATCGCGGCGTCGAAGTCGGCGATCGCCTGGGTGTCCTGTCCCTGCTTCTGCCGGACCAGGCCGCGGGCATGGTAGGCCTCGGCCGATTCGGGCATCAGCCGGATCGCGACGTTGAGGTCGGACAGGGCCTGGTCGACGTTGCCCTGGGCGCGCTCGACGTTGGCGCGGCCGATATAGGCCGGCCCGTAATTCGGGTCGATGCTGATCGCCTTGCTGAAATCCTGCAGCGCGGCGGCGTCGCGGCCGACCTGGCGCTCGGCCAGCGCGCGGTTGTTGTAGGCCGAACCCGAATTCGGGTCGATCTGGATCGCCTTTGTGAAGTCGGCGATGGCGTCGTTGAACTGGCCGGCCCGGGCATAGGCGGCGCCGCGGGTGTTGTAGGCGGCGGCGTCGTTCGGGTTGCGCTGGATCACCTCGGTCAGCGACGCGATGTTGACGTTGGTGGCGCCGGTGGTGTCGGTCTCCACCACCGCGTATTGCCGCGGGCTGGCGGCACTGCCGACGGTTTCACAGCCCGCAAGGGCCGCGGCCGAGAGCGTGGCCGCGCCGATCAGCGCGATCTTGTGTGCCAGCCCGTTGCGTACGATCATCGCCCCACTCTCCCCGGGGCGCGGCCCGCCTTCGCGCGCGCACCCCGCCCCCGATTGTCCCGTCGCCCGGCCCGCGCCGCGCCCCTCGTCTCCGAGGCACCGTCGCGCATCGCGGTGAATGCCGGCTTAAAGGCGCGCGGTTCCGTGACCGCCCACGATGTGGTGGAAGCGGCGGGATGTGGCGAAGGTATGGCTCGACGGCGCGCAGGCGTCCGGGGGCGGCCTCCGGCACGCGTGCGGCCGGTCCGGTGTGTTCCCGAAGCCGCAGAACCGGGCTCGATCAGGGGATCGGAACGGATCCCAGCCGGGTGACGTGGCCCATCTTGCGGCCGGGCCGGGCCTCGCCCTTGCCGTAGAGGTGCAGGTGGGCGCCGGGCTCGGCCAGCAGGCCCGACCAATCGTCGGCCTGGGCGCCGATCAGGTTGCGCATCTCCACCGGCAACCCGCCGATCCGGGCCGAGTCGCCGAGCGGCCAGCCGCACACCGCGCGGACATGCTGGGCGAATTGCGAGGTCGTCGCCCCCTCGATGGTCCAGTGCCCGGAATTGTGGACCCGCGGCGCGATCTCGTTGACCACCAGCCGCTCGGCTCCGTCCTGGCGCACCAGGAACATCTCGACGGCGAGCACGCCGACATAATCCAGCGCATCGGCGATCCGCTTGGCGATGTCGAGGGCGGCGCGGGCGGTCTCGGGCGTCAGGCCGGGGGCCGGCACCCGGGTCAGCGCCAGGATGTGGTCGCGGTGCTCGTTCTCGCACAGGTCGAAGGCCGCGAAGCCGCCGTCACGGCCGCGGGCGGCGACCACCGAGACCTCGCGCTCGAACGGCACGAAGCCCTCCAGGATCAGCGGCGCGCCGCCGAACTCGGCGAACAGCGCGTTGCGGTCGCCCTCGGCGCGCTCGCGCAGGATGCGCTGGCCCTTGCCGTCGTAGCCGAACCGGCGGGTCTTGAGCACCGCCGGAAGGCCGAGCGCCGCGATCGCCCGGTCGAGGTCATCGGGCGTGTCGACCGCCTGGAACGGGGCGGTCGGAATTCCGAGCCGGTTGATGAATTCCTTTTCGCTGAGGCGATCCTGGGTGGTGGCCAAAGCTTCGGCGTTCGGGTGCAGGGGCGCGTGCCGGGCCAGGATGTCGGCGGTGGCGCGCGGGATGTTCTCGAACTCGTAGGTCACCGCGTCGACGCTGCGCGCGAAGGCGGCGAGCGCTTGCGGGTCGTCGTAGGCCGCGCAGGTCGTCCGGGCGCAGACGTCGAAGGCGGGGCTGTCCTGATCGGGCGCGTAGACGTGCACCTTCAGGCCGTAAGCGGCCGCCGCGAGCGCGATCATGCGCCCGAGCTGCCCGCCGCCGACGATGCCGAGGGTGGAGCCGGGCTTCAGGGGTGTGTCCGTCACGAATGCGTTTCCGTCACCGGCCGCTCGGCCACCGACGCGGTCTGGGCCGCGCGCCACGCCTCGAGCCGCTCCGCCAGGCCCGGATCGCCGAGCGCCAGCACCGCGGCCGCCAGCAGCGCCGCGTTGACCGCGCCCGCCCGGCCGATCGCCAGCGTCCCGACGGGAATGCCGGCCGGCATCTGGACGATCGACAGCAGGCTGTCCTGGCCGGACAGGGCCTTCGATTCCACAGGAACGCCGAAGACCGGCAGGCGGGTCATCGCGGCCGCCATGCCGGGCAGGTGCGCGGCCCCGCCGGCACCGGCGATCACGACCTTGAACCCGTCCGCCACCGCGCCCTTGGCGAAGGCCACGAGCCGGTCCGGGGTGCGGTGGGCCGACACGATCCGGGCGTCGTACGGCACCGCGAGCGCATCGAGCGTCTCGGCGGCGTGCCGCATGGTCGCCCAGTCGGACTGACTGCCCATGATGATCGCGACGGGAGGCGACGCCATCGTATGTCCCGGCAAAAGAGGCCGCTTACAGGCGAGGCGGCCCGGCGGCAAGGCGGCGGGCCAGTGCGTCCACCGGCATCGGTGGACCGTCCCGAAAGATGGTTTCCGGCTTCCGGGGCGACGCGCTGCGCTCGCTCACCCCGAACCGGCATCCACTTCGGCGGCGCGCTCTAAGCGATGATATCGGGGGTGAGGGCATCCTCGATATGGTAGATCCGGTCGCGCAGGGTCAGCTTGCGCTTCTTCAAGCGCTGGATCTGAAGCTGATCCCCGGCGACGCTGCGCTCCAGCGCCTCGATGGCGCCGTCGAGGCCCCGGTGCTCCTCGCGCAGCCGACTCAGCTCGGCCTCGAGGTCCGACTGCGCGCTCTCACCCGACTCGTCCGCCATCATCACCCGCGGGATCGAAGACCGTTCCAGATCGAAGAGCATGCGTTACGCCCCGCCGCGGGACAAGCCGGCCGTGCAAGCATTCGTGAGGCTTGGCCGGAGAAAAGGCTTCGACAGGTGCGGCATCCTGTGCCAGTCTCCATGTGTCGGAACAATGACAGGAGATTCGACTCATGTCGCTGCAGACGCATTTGAGCCAACTCGCCCGGAAGCACGAAGCCCTCGAGCGCGAGATTCACGAGGCGATCCACAGGCCTTCTGCGAACGACCTCCACATTGCCGAACTGAAGCGACGGAAACTTCTTCTCAAAGACGAGATCAAAAGGCTGCAAGCCGGCAACGATACGTTGCACTGAGCGACGCCTGACTGTCCCACGAACATACTTTCAAGATGAGAACCGCCGTATCGGTCCGCCCGGTGCGGCGGTTCTCTGCACGCGTGTTTTACGCTCTTCCAACCGAGACCCCGTCGCGAGGCGCCCGCGCCACTGAGCCTCGAAGGCGCCCTCCAGATGCAGCCGCGATCCCTGGAACCCTCCTTCGAGGCCTCCGCTTCGGTCCAGAACATCAGAATGATGGGACTGGGTAGGAGAAGCCGGCTCTTCGGCTGAGCCCGGTAGCGATCCATAAGCGCGTTATCATCCACTTGGACGACCGCTCGCGCGCGCAAAAAAATCAGAATCGGCTAATCTCTCCGGGATGCCGCCGGAGAGCGGCTCCGAGGACACGCCGCGCCCATGACCACCGCCAGCCTGCCGGGCCGCTATCCCGAGATCTATGACGCGGCGCGCCGCGACCCGGAGGCGTTCTGGCGCGAGGCGGCCCGGGCGCTCGACTGGTCGCGCGCGCCCGAGCAGATCTTCGCGCCGGACGCCGGGCCCTACGGCCGCTGGTTCCCGGACGGGACGCTCAACGCCTGCCACAACGCGGTGGACCGCCACGCCGACGGGGCGCGGGCCGAGCAGGCGGCGATCCTGTACGATTCCCCCGTCACCGGCACGAAGCGCAGCATCAGCTACCGGGCCCTGCGCGATTCGGTGGCGACGCTCGCGGCCGTCTTGGCCGATCTCGGCGTCGGCAAGGGCGACCGGGTGATCCTGTACATGCCGATGGTGCCCGAGGCCCTGTTCGGCATGCTGGCCTGCGCCCGGCTGGGCGCCGTCCACTCGGTGGTGTTCGGCGGCTTCGCGGCGAACGAATTGGCGGTGCGGATCGAGGATGCGGCCCCGAAGGTGGTGCTGGCGGCCTCCTGCGGCCTGGAGCCGAACCGGGTGGTCGCCTACAAGCCGCTGCTGGACCTCGCGATCGCCACCTCCCGGCACAAGCCCGAGGCCTGCCTGATCCTGCAGCGTCCTCAATGCGCCGCGACGCTCGTCGCGGGCCGCGACCACGATTGGGCCGAGGCCGTCGCGGCCGCCGAGGCGGCGGGCAAGCGCGCCGCCTGCGTGCCGGTGGCCGCCACCGACCCGCTCTACGTCCTCTACACCTCCGGGACGACCGGCAAGCCGAAGGGCGTGGTCCGGGATACCGGCGGCTACCTCGTGGCGCTCGCTTGGTCGATGCCGAACCTCTACGGCGTCCGGCCCGGCGAGACCTATTTCTGCGCCTCCGATATCGGCTGGGTGGTCGGCCATTCCTACATCGTCTACGCGCCGCTGCTGCACGGCTGCACCACGGTCCTGTACGAGGGCAAGCCGGTGGGCACGCCCGATGCCGGGGCGTTCTGGCGGGTGGTCGCCGAGCACGGCGTAGTCTGTCTGTTCACGGCGCCGACGGCCCTGCGCGCGATCAAGAAGGAGGATCCGGCCGGGGCGCTGGTGGGCGACTACGACCTGTCCGCCTTCCGCAGCCTGTTCCTGGCCGGGGAGCGGGCCGACCCGGATTCGGTCGCCTGGGCCGAGCGGGCGCTGGATCGCCCGGTCATCGACCATTGGTGGCAGACCGAGACCGGCTGGCCGATCGCCGGCAACCCGTTGGGCCTCGGCCTCCTGCCGGTCAAGCACGGCAGCACCTGCGTGCCGATGCCGGGCTACGCGGTCGCGGTCCTGGACGAGGGCGGCAAGCCGGTCCCGCCCGGCACGATGGGCACCATCGCGATCCGGCTGCCCCTGCCGCCCGGCTGCCTGCCGACCCTGTGGGGCTCGGACGCCCGGATGCGGTCGAGCTACCTCGCCACCTTCCCGGGCTACTACGACACCTCGGATGCCGGGGTGATCGACGCCGACGACTACATCACCGTGCTCGGGCGGACCGACGACATCATCAACGTCGCGGGCCATCGCCTGTCCACCGGCGGCATGGAGGCGGTGCTGGCCGGCCACCCCGATGTCGCCGAATGCGCGGTGATCGGCATCCGCGACGCGCTGAAGGGCGAGGTGCCCTGCGGCTTCGTGGTGCTCAAGGCCCGGGTCCACCGCGCGCCCGAGGACATCGAGCGCGAGTTGGTCGCCAAGGTGCGCGACGAGATCGGGCCCGTGGCTGCGTTCAAGCTGGCGCTCACCGTGCCGCGCCTGCCGAAAACCCGGTCCGGCAAGATCCTGCGCGCCACCATGAAGCGCATCGCCGACCACGAGCCCTGGACGATGCCGGCGACCATCGACGACGCCTCCGTCCTCGACGAGATCGGCGCCAGCCTGAAGGGACGGGGGATCGGCGCGGATTGATGATGCGTCGCGATACGGGCTCCCGAAGGGCCCGAGGCCCTTCGGCGGGGTTCGGGGGGCGCAGCCCCGAATCCGGGCGAAGCCGGACACCAGGGCTCCGCCCCGGACACGCAACGGGCCGCCGACCCTTTGAAACCGCGACCGTTTCGAGACGCGTCGCGACCGTATCTTGCGCTGCGGCATCCGTTCACCATCTCTAGACCATCCAACCGGATGGGCTGGAGAGGGCGAGGCGATGGCAGACACCGTACCGGAACTCCGGCCCAAGGTGCCGGATAGCGAGAAGATCACGATCAACCTGGGCTTCGTCGATCTCGGCCGGGTCGACCTGATGGTCCGCGATGGGTTCTACGCCAACCGCGCCGACTTCATCCGCACCGCGGTGCGCAACCAGCTGGACCGGCAGGAGGAGGCGGTGCGCCAATCCGTGGCCCGCCGCCAGCTGCGGCTGGGCGTCTCACACTATTCCCGCGCCGCCCTGGAGGCCGCCCGGGATGCCGGCGTGCCCCTGCACATCCAGGTCCTCGGCCTCGCCACGGTGGCGACGGACGTCACACCCGAATTGGCGCGCGCCGCCATCGCCTCCGTGGAGGTGCTTGGGGCGTTCCAGGCCAGCCCCGCGGTCAAGGCCGCCCTGGCCGACCGGATCGCCTGAAGAATTTCCCGACCGCACAGCCGGGCGCAGCCGCCGGCCGTGTCCGAACCCCGCCCGCAAGGAACGGCCCGATGAAGCACTTCCCCAAGCTGGACTTTTTGAACTTCGACCTGTCCAAGATGAAGCTCGGCGGGTTCGGAGCCCCCGGCTCGGCCGAGGCCGAGGGCAAGCGCGCGGCCCGAGCCGCCCGGATGACGGCCGCCATGGGCCGGTTCCAGAGCCAGCAGGCCGACGCCTTCGCCCGCTGGGCCGAGGCGCGCGAGCGCCCGGCCGAGACGACCGGGGGCGCCCCGATCATCGACATGGAGGCGCCGCAGGCCCCCGGCGACGCCTGGACGGCCCCCAAGCCGAGTGCCGAGCCGGACCACGCCGCCCCACACGTCCCCCCACACGCCGCCGACATCGCCGCGGCGGTGATGCGGACCGTGCGCGACGGCCTCGCGCGGAGCGGACTCTCCACCGGCGGTTTCGCGGAGGGCTTCGCGGGAGCCCCCGTGCAGCCCGGACGGCCCGCCACCGCGACCGTGCCGGCCGGCGCCCGGTTCGAGGACAGAACCTTCACGGCCGCCGCGGGCAGCCGCCGCTACAAGGTGTTCGTGCCGAGCGGCTACACCGGCCAAGCGCTGCCCGTCCTCCTGATGCTGCACGGCTGCACCCAGAACCCGGACGACTTCGCCGCCGGGACGCGGATGAACCGCCTCGCCGAGGCGCAGACCTTCCTGGTCGCCTATCCGGAGCAACCCCAGTCGGCAAACATGCAGCGCTGCTGGAACTGGTACGCCACCAGCGACCAGACCCGCGACGCCGGAGAGCCGGCCCTGCTCGCCGGCATCGCCCGGGCGGTGGTGGAGGAGTTCTCGGCCGACCCGAACCGGGTCTACGCTGCGGGTCTCTCGGCCGGGGGTGCTACGGCGGCGATCCTGGCGGCGACCTATCCGGACCTGTTCGCGGCGGTGGGCGTCCATTCGGGCCTGGCCTGCGGCGCGGCCCGGGACGTTCCCTCGGCCTTCGCCGCCATGAAGGGGCAGGGCAGCGCCCCGGGCCGCAACCGGCAGGCGGTCCCGACCATCGTGTTCCACGGCGACATCGATCGCACCGTGCACCCGGCCAACGGCGATCAGGTGGTCGCCCAGGCCATGGCGCCCACGGGCCTCGCCGAGACGGTCGACCGGGGCACGAGCCCGGGGGGCGTCGCCTACACCCGAACGGTCCGCAAGGACGCCGCCGGCGGGACCCAGCTGGAATACTGGATCTTGCACGGGGCCGGGCATGCTTGGTCGGGCGGCAGCCCGGACGGCTCGTTCACCGAGCCTCGCGGGCCGGATGCGAGCGCCGAGATGGTCCGGTTCTTCCTCGGCCATGCGCGCAAGGCGGGTGGCCGAGCCTGACCGTCCGGGCGGGACGAGGTTCAGTCGGCCTCACCCCCCTCGGGTGCCTCGTCCGAGAGGTCGGCCGAGGGGACCGGCCGCGACAGGGCCGGCGCATAGGCCCCCGGCATCGTGGCGGTCGTGACCGAGGCGGGTAGGCGCCGTGGGCCCGGCTCGGCGGGGATCAGCGTCGCGCTTGCCGCGACGAAGCCCGCCAGCGCCCGCAGATCCTCGGGCTGGCGCGGGTCGCGTGAGACGAGCGCCGCGTCGTGCTGCAGGCGCAGGTTGCAGGCCTGCGACGGCAGACCGCCTGCCGGCGTGCAGGCGTCGTGGCGGGCGCAGGCGGCGTCGAGGGCATCGATCGGCGGCAGCGGCGCGTTGTTGCCGGGGCCGCAATAGTTGCCGTGAATCAAGATCTTCGGGCCACCGAACGCCGCCGGCTGGGCATCGGCGGGGACGGCCAGGAACGCCGCCAGGGCGAACGGAGCCGCGGCCAGGGCGGCAAATCGGGTGGAACGGTTCGGGAGCAACATGGCGTGGACCTCGCGCGATCTCGCCCCCTCAGGCGGTTCGCAGGCGGTATCAGACCGTCATTCAGCCAGAAGTTACCGAACGCGTGGTCGGTTCCCTTGCGGCCGTGCCGTGGCCGCATGGCGGGTGGGCTTGCGCACATGCCGATGCTGGCCTCGGCCGCGCGCCTGCGCCACATAGGTCCGGCGCGTAACGGAGCCGCCCATGACCGCCCGCCTGTTCGAACCGCTCACCCTCGACGCCCTCACGCTCGAGAACCGCATCCTGATCGCACCGATGTGCCAGTATTCGGCCCGGGACGGCGAGGCCACAGACTGGCACATGATGCATCTCGGCCAGCTGGCGATGTCGGGGGCCGGCCTGCTGACCCTGGAGGCCACCGCAGTCTCGCCCGAGGCCCGGATCACCGCCTGGGACCTCGGCCTTTACAATGACGGCTGCGAGCGGGCGCTCGGCCGGGTGCTCGAGGCGGTGCGCGAATACGCCCCGATCCCGATCTGCATCCAGATCGCCCATGCCGGCCGCAAGGCATCGAGCGAGGCGCCCTGGGCCGGCGGCCAGCAGATCCCGCCCGAGCAGGCCTATGGCTGGCGCACGGAGGCGCCCTCGGCGGTCGCGCACGGCGAGGGCGAGGTCCCGCCCCACGCCCTCGACGCCGCCGACCTGAAGCGCGTCCGCGAGCAGTTCGTGGCTACCGCCAAGCGCGCCGTGCGCCTGGGCATCGAGGCCGTGGAGCTGCACGGCGCCCACGGCTACCTGCTGCACCAATTCCTGTCGCCGATCGCCAACAAGCGCACCGATGCCTATGGCGGCAGCCTCGAGAACCGGATGCGCTTCCCCCTCGAAGTCTACGATGCCGTGCGCGACGTCGTCCCGGCGGGCAGCCCGGTCTGGCTGCGGGTCTCGGCCACCGACTGGGTCGAGGACGGCTGGGACCTCGACGAGACCGTGGCCCTGGGACAGGCGCTCAAGCGCGCTGGCTCACCCGCGCTCCACGTCTCGACGGGTGGCGTCTCGCCGAAGCAGGCGATCAAGCTCGGGCCGGGCTACCAAGTGCCCTATGCCGAGCGGATCAAGGCCGAGACCGGGCTGACCACCATCGCGGTCGGCCTCATCACTGAGGCGCAGCAGGCCGAGACGATCCTGGCCGAGGGCAAGGCCGATGCGATCTCGCTGGCCCGGGCCATAATGTACGACCCCCGCTGGCCCTGGCACGCGGCGGCCGAGCTCGGCGCCAAGGTGCACGCCCCGAAGCAGTACTGGCGCTCGCAGCCGCGGGAATACAAGGACCTGTTCAAGGATACGGCGTTCGGGCAGCGCTAGAGCGCGCGCAGCCGGCGTAGTTACCGGTTCGGCGCAAGCGATCGCGTTGCATCGAGGACTGAGAGCCGTCCCGGATTGCAGCGCGATCGGGAGCGGCTCTGGCGCCGCTCCCGATCAGACCGCGCCCGGCTCCGAAGCCGAGCGCGGGTCGATCAGGGCGCCGCGGACTCGCCTTCGAGGATCGCGACGCCCCAAGCCGGCAGGTCGATCGGCTTGCCGCGCGTGACCGCCCGACCGCCGAGGAGTTCGGTGCCGTTCATCATCGCGGGCGTGGCCCGTGCCGCCGCGGAGTAGTTCAAGACGTAGCGAACCGGATGCCCGTTCGACAGGGTGCCCCCGCGAACGACGATCGGCCAGTGCGCCGCGGGAACGTCGATCCCGGCGCGCGTGGCCGCATCCGCCAGGATTTTCTCCGCCAGGGCATCTGTCGGCATGAAGCCCACATAGGTGACCTCGCCCGCGCCCCAGCTGTTGCGCGTCACCGCGGCGGCGGCGGGCCAGGACGGGCTCTGGTAGCGCGCCACCACCGTTGCCGTGGTCGGGGTCAACATCTCCATCCACCAGCGGGCCTTGTTGTCGACAGCGCCGACGCCGAACGGGTCGCCGGCGAGGGATACGCCCTCGGGAACCGTGAACAGCTGATAGGTCACCCCTGCCGCCTGCGCGATCCCGCCCGGCTGCGCCGCGAAGCGCACCTTCGTGTTCTCGTCGGAGAAGCCGCTCTTGAAGCTGTAGAGCACGTGGGCGCCCGCCTTGGCGCATTCATTGAGCTTGGCGATCTCAGCATCGCTCGCCGCGTAGAGCGCCGGCACCACGATCAGCTTGTATTGATCGAGCGGTACCGTGGAGGACGGAGAGATCAGATCCACCTCGATGTTCTGCCGGTAAAGCGCATCGTAGAATCCTCGCACCACCTCGTTGTAGGTGACGGGCTTCCGATCGGCATTGGCCTTGAAGTCGTGCGTGTTGATCTTGAACGAATCGAAGGCGCTCAACGCGGCGTTGCTGACGTAGAGGGCGACGCGGTTCTTCTTCTTCATGTCGGCGAGCTTCGGCCCGAGCCGCTTGAGATCGGCGCCGATCGTCTTCGCCTCGTCGTAGACCGGGTTGGGCTTGTAGTCCTGCGTCAGCAGCCCGCGCCAGTAGGTCTCGAACGCGTTCGTGGTCGTGGCCCAGTGCCAGTACTCGACCATCTTCGCACCCGAGGCGAGGTGGCTGAAGGCCTGCAGGCGAAGCTGGCCAGGAAAGGGCGTCCATTCCGGGAATCCCTGCGCCTGAGTCTCGATCACCAGGTAATTCTCGCCGCCGCGCAGCGAGCGGGCCACGTCGCCGCCGAAGGCGATCTCGGTCCCGGTCAGCTTCTCCTGGCTGGGATGGTAGATGTCGATGCCGGCCACATCGAGCGCCTTGGCGGCTTCCCAATGGTTGACGTCCGGCTGGATGCCGTAGGAATAGCCGCGCCAGTCGAGGTCGAAATTCTGGGTGACGAACTGGCCGGGACGGGCGTGACGACGGACCAGATCAGCCTGCCACGCGAGGAAGTCGGTCACGAGCCCCCGCTGGAAAGCCTGGAAGGCGTTCGTCAAACTGGCGTTGATCGACGCGTTGACCGACGGGAAATCGTCCCAGCTGTTGATCCGGTTGCTCCAGTAGTCGAGCCCCCAAGCCTTGTTGAGCTCGTCGAGGCTCGACCACTTTCTTTTCAGGGCCGCAACGAAGGCGGCCTGGACGTTGGGGCCGCTGGTTCCGAACGACTTGGTCTCGTTGTCGACCTGGTAGCCGATGACCGCCGGATCGTCCTTCACGTGGGCGATCAGGGCCGCAATGACGCGCTCGGCGGCTGCGCGATAATGGGGATTGGTGATGTCCATATTCTGCCGCGGACCGTAGGCGCCCGGCTGCAGCAGGATGTCGGGGTGCTGACGCGCCAACCACGTCGGCACGGCATAGGTCGGCGTGCCGATGATGACCTTGATGCCTTCACGGTTCATCGCCGCGAGGGTCCTGTCGATCGGGGTGAAATTGAAGACGTTTGGCTGAGGCTCCAACGTGCCCCACGTGGATTCGGCGATCCGGACGACGGTGATGCCCGCCGCCTTCATCATCCTGGCGTCTTCGTCGACCCGATCGACCGGCGTATACTCATCGTAATAGGCCGCGCCGTACAGGATCGTTTGCGGGACTTGCGCCCCCGCCGAACTCGTCGCGATCAGCACAGCTGCGACGCTGCCGAAAAGCCTCGACCGACTCATGTTGCCCCCCTTTATTTTGTCTGAGTATATCGGGGTTGGGCGCGCGTTCAAGCGCTGACGGGGGTTCCCGACCGCCGGGCAATCGACCTCACGGCCCCGGCTCGCATGCCTGCCGGTGTCCGGCCACGTGGGGCCTCGTGGGCGTACCGTGATGTGGTCCGGGATCGGATCCGCGGTGACGCAGGATGCCGAGCGCGCGCCGTCAGCGCGCCATCGCCCCGACCAGCGGCCCCAGCGGCCGGCTGATGTCGGAGCGGCCGAGATTCGGCGCGTAGAGGCTGGACACCGTTCCGTCGAGGAACAGGGCGTTGCGGCAGCCGAGGTCGTCCCGGAACAAGCGGGCGAAGGCCCCGAACGTCACCGGGCGCTCGGAGATGGCGAACACCGCCACGCGGCCGTCCTCCTGTACCCCGACGCCGTTGCGGATCTTCTGGCTCGGCCCGTCCGCCGAGATTTTCGGGTGGATCTGGCCGTCGATCACCAGCATCGGGCCGGATTGGGTCGCGAAGTCGGGCCGGATCTTCGCCCGGAGATAATGTCCGGTGTCGAGCACGCCGGCCTTGTCGCCCTTCAGCCAGAACACGCCGTTGGGCTTGAGGTGGAAGTTGCCCGGCCCGTCCGCGGTCGAGAGGCGCTTCATCTCGCGCCCGTCCTCGACGTAGAGGCCCACCGGCGCCTGCTCCTTGTCGTACATGCCGGCATTCATCGCGAAGCCGAGGCGGCCGCCCTGCTTCTCGGCGAGGGTCCCCAGGGCGCCGTAGGGCCGGCCGTCCTCCTGAAGCCAGAACAGCCGCAGCCGCTGGCGCCGCAGGTCGACGGTGCAGACCGTGAAGCTCTCGCCCTGCGCCTGGACGGCGCGGCAGAGGTCCGGGGCGGCCGGCGCCGCCGCGGCTCCGCGGCTGAGGGCGACCAGCGCCAGGAGCGCGATCAAGAAGGCGTGAACCGGGCGCGTCGTCATCGAGGGTTCCGTGATGCCCACAGGCGGAGACGCGGGCCGACGCAGGGGCTCTCACCTGGGAAAACGGCGATTTTGGTGTCCGGAACCGCACCGTCCACGGTCAGGATGGCGCCGGGCTTGCGCCTTGCGGGAGCGGCGGCGCGCCGCGGGGGGCGGCTGAACTGTTTTCAGTACTCGGCGTTTCTTAGCCACGAGGGCGGTCTAGATCCACGGAGATACATGATGAAGGGTGCAGTGCTTGGCTCGGCCATGCTGGCGGCGGGTGCCCTGGTCGTGATGCCGGCCAGCGCCGACGCGCGTGGCTTCGGCGGAGGCGGCTTCCACGGCGGCGGGTTCCACGGTGGTGGATTCGGCGGCGGGTTTCGAGGCGGCGGATTCGGCGGGTTCCGCGGCGGTGGCTTCGGCGGGTTCCGGGGCGGCTACGGCGGGTTCCGCGGCGCCGGCTTCCGCGGTGGCTACGGCCGGGGCTTCTACGGCCGCGGCTACGGCTATCGCGGCGGCTACGGCTACGGGCTCGGCGGCCTGGGTCTCGGCGTCGGCCTGGGTCTGGCGGCCGGCGGCCTCTATGGTGGCTACGGCGGTTACGGCGGCGGCTACGGCTATCCGGGCTACGGCTATGGCGGCGGCTACGCCCCGGTCGGCTTCGCCGGCGATTACGGCTACGGCGGCGGCTGCTACACGGTCCCGCGGGTGCGCTGGACCCCCTACGGCTACCGCCGGGTTCTGGTGGAGCGCTGCTACTGAGCGACGCCTGAACCGGAACGTCTCGGAAAAGGCCGCCTCAGGGCGGCCTTTTCCTTGCGTAGCACCTCCCCACGGTTGCACAGCTCGGCTATTGGCGCCGATATTGGTATCCGCTGACGGGAGAGTGTGATGCGGACGGAAGCAGGGCCGGGACATCCGGGCGTGGAGGCGGTGGAAATCCGCGATGCCAGCCTGATGGCCTTCTACCGCTCCATGACGTCGACGGAGCGGCACACCTTCTGGGCCTGCGCTGCCGGGTGGTGCCTCGACGGCATGGACTTCATGATCTACCCGCTGGTGATCGGGACGATCATGGCCCTCTGGCATGTCGATTCCGGCACGGCCGGCCTCGCCGCCACGGTGACGCTGCTGGCCTCGGCCCTGGGCGGCTGGCTCGCGGGCTTCGTCGCCGACCGGATCGGCCGGGTGCTCACCCTCCAGATCACCATCCTGTGGTTCTCGGTGTTCTCGCTGCTCTGCGCCTTCGTGCAGAACTTCGAGCAGCTGCTCATCGCCCGGGCGATCCTGGGGCTCGGCTTCGGTGGCGAGTGGGCGGCCGGCGCCGTGCTGATCGGCGAGACCATCCGGGCCGAATATCGCGGCCGCGCGGTCGGCTCGGTCCAGTCCGGCTGGGCGATCGGCTGGGGCATGGCGGTGCTCGCACAGGCCGTGACCTTCTCGCTGCTGCCCCCCGAGATCGCCTGGCGCTGGATGTTCGCGATCGGTGCGCTCCCGGCCCTGCTGATCTTCTACCTGCGCCGCTACGTCCAGGAGCCGCAGGTCGCCGCCGAGACTCGTGCCCGGGCCATCGCGACCGGCGACCGGCCGAAGATCTGGGAGATCTTCTCCGGGCCGATCCTCAAGACCACCCTGCTCGCCTCGCTGGCGGCGGCCGGATGCCAGGGCGGCTACTACGCGATCACCACCTGGGTGCCGCGCTTCCTGACCACGGAGCGCGGCTTGTCGGTGGTGTCCTCCACGGGCTACCTCGCGGCCCTGATCGTCGGCTCGTTCGCCGGCTATCTCGTGGGCGCGTGGCTGGCCGACCGGCTCGGGCGCCGGCCGCTGTTCCTGATCTTCTCGCTCGGCGCCATCGCGGTGATCGTCGCCTACACGCAGATCCCGCTCTCCAACGGCGTGCTCTGGGTGCTGGGCTTCCCGCTCGGCTTCTTCGCCTCCGGTTATTTCTCCGGAATGGGCGCGTTCCTGACCGAACTCTACCCGACCCGTTTGCGCGGCTCGGGGCAGGGGTTCTGCTACAATTTCGGCCGGGGCATCGGCGCCCTGTTCCCAGCGCTCGTCGGCTACCTCGCCGAGCGCGCCGGCCTCGCCTCGGCCATCGCGATCTTCGCGGCCATCGCCTACGGGATCTTCTTCCTGGCGGCCTTCGCGCTGCCCGAGACCCGCGGCCGGGTCCTGCACGCGGATACCTGATCATGGCGGAGATCAGAGACTGCCCGGCCCCCGATCCGCACCCCGGCGGCCCGACGCGCTACCGGGTGCCGGAGGGCGCGGTCGACACCCATGCCCACGTGATCGGCCTGCCACCGGCCTATCCGCTCGTGGCCGACCGCAGCTACACGCCCCCGGCCGCCCCCGCGGACCGGTACCTCGCGATGCTCGACGCCACCGGCATGGCCAACGGCGTGCTGGTCCAGGTCAGCGTCCACGGCACCGACAACCGCCTGATGGTGGAGACGCTCCGGGCCAACCGGCAGCGCCTGCGCGGCATCGCGGTGATCCCGCTGGGCCTCCCCGATGCGGACCTCGCCGCCCTGAAGGAGGCCGGGGTGGTGGGCCTGCGCCTCAACGTGCTGTTCGGCGGCGGCATCGGCCTCGATGCGGTGGAGGCCTACGGGGCGCTGGCCCGCGAGATGGGCTGGCACCTCCAGTTCCTGCTCGACGCCCGCGACCTGCCGCCGATTGCGAGCCGCCTGTCGCGGCTGCCGGTGCCCCTGGTGTTCGACCATATGGGCCACATGCCGGCCTCGGCCGGGGTGGAGCATCCAGGCTTCCAGACCCTGCTCGGCCTCGTGCGCGACGGCCATTGGGTGAAGCTGTCGGGCGCCTTCCGGGACTCGGTGGCCGGGCCGCCCTATGCCGACACAATTCCCTTCGCCCGCGCCCTCAACGAGGCCGCCCCCGAGCGCTGCGTCTGGGGCTCGGACTGGCCGCACGTCGCCGCCTGGGACGGCCCGCCGCGCCTGTCCGACCTCCTCGACCTGATGGCCGAGTGGGTGCCGGACGCGGACAGGCGCCGCCGGCTCTTCGTCGACAACCCGCGCCGGCTCTACGGCTTCGGGTAGGCGATTTCAGACCCGTAGGTCGAGGCGCTGGCCCTGGCCGGGAGGCGCCGGCGGCCCGGATGCGGCGCCGCCCTGGGCGGTCTCCGCCACCAGGCCGGCCACCGCCTTCTCGGCGGCGATCTGCTGGCGCGCCACCGCGGTGCCGATCGCCTGGTTCTGGGACGTCGCCAGCATCTGGCTGGCCGTGGCGGCGAGGGTGCTCATGCGACCGTTCTAACGCGAGCCCTTGAATCCGGCGTTAGCCGGATCCGCCGCCTTTGAGTGAAAACCCGGGACCCTCAGTCGTCCTGAAAGCCGCGCTGGCGCGCCCGGTAGCCGCCGATCAGCGTCACGCAGAGGAAGGAGATCCCGGCAAGGACCGTCCCGAACACGGCGATCGGCCACCAATGCCCCTGGAAGCGCTCGGCCAGCACCGTGCCGACGATCGGTGTCAGGCCACCGGCCAGCGCCCCGCAGAACTGGTAGGCGATCGAGATCGCCGTATAGCGCACCCGGGCCGGGAAGGCGCCCGCGAGGTAGCCGGCGATCACCGCGTAGAAGGTCGCGGTGCCGACGACGTTCAGGGCGAGCCCGAGGATGATCAAGCTCACCGACCGGGTCTCGACCAGCCAGAACAGCGGGTAGGGGGCCAGCATCGCCCAGACCAGCGCGCCCTGCAGGAACAGCCGCTCGTTGCGGATGAGCTCCGCGATACGGGCGCCCACCGGGGTCATCACCAGCTGCACCACGGCCGCGATCAGCAGCGCGTCCAGGATCGTCGCGCGGGCGATCCCGAGATACTGCGTCGTGAACGCGATCATGAAGGTGTTGAACAGGTAGACCGAGGCGATCGCGAAGGTGTTGGCGCCGGCCGCCAGCAGCACCGGCTTGAGGAAGGACGACAGCACCTCGCGCACGGGGGCCTGCGGCGGCCCGCCCGCGGCCCGGGTCTTCTCGAAGGCGGGCGATTCGGCGACGCCGAGCCGGATCGCGAGGCCGACGCCCAGCAGCAGAACGCTCACCAGGAACGGCAGGCGCCAGCCCCAGGCCAGGAAGGTCTCCTTGTCCAGCAGGCTGGCGAGCCGGAAAGCCAGGAGCGACAGGATCTGCCCGGCGGGGCTGCCGAGCTGCGCGAACGAGGCGAAGAAGGTGTTGCGCCCGGCCGGCGCGTGCTCGGCGGCCATAAGCACGGCCCCGCCCCACTCGCCGCCGACCGCGATACCCTGCACCAGCCGCAGCACGACCAACAGCACCGGCGCCCACAGGCCGACCGACGCGTAGGTCGGCAGCAGCCCGATCCCGGACGTGGCGATGCCCATCATCACCAGGGTCGCCACCAGGGCGCGCTTGCGCCCGAAGCGGTCGCCGAGATGCCCGAAGATTACCCCGCCGAGGGGCCGGGCCAGGAAGCCGACCGCGAACGTGCCGAAGGCCGCAAGCGTCGCGATGTAGGGCGATTCCGCCGTGAAGAAGAGCGGCCCGAACACCAGGGCCGCCGCGGTGCCGTAGATGAAGAAATCGTACCACTCGATGGTGGTGCCCACGAAGGCCGCCACCGCCGCCCGCGTCGACTGGCTCTTCCCGGGTGCCGATCCCGGGGCTTCCTGCGTGACGGCCATCGATCCTCGCGCGCTCGCGGTGGCATTCTGCATTCACCTGCCAGTACCGAATCCGCCGCCCGCCAGGAACCGCAAAGTCTGCGCGATGACGGTGGGATGATGCATCATCAGCGCGTGGCTCACCGGCAGGACCAGATGACCCTGCAGACCGGCGATCCGGGTCGCGGCCACGCTGACCCGGCCGTCATTGGGCCGGGGCAGCATCAGCCAGCCGATCGGATCGACGGTGCGGGTGCCGGCGATAACGCCGACCGGGTAATCCGGATCGGGCCAGACCGGGACGCTGCGGGTCCCGAGCGTGAGACCCGCCGGCCCGAAGACCCGGCGGTAGAGCCCGAGATGACCCAGCCGATCCGCGATCTCGCTGCCGCGATTGGGCGGCCCGAGCATGACCAGCCGGCCGAGCCGCTCCGGCCGCGCCTGGGCGATCAGGGCCCGGGCGAGGAGCCCGCCCATCGAATGCCCGACGAAGTGCAGATCCCCCGGGGTCCCGCGCGCGATCTCGGCGATGCGGGGGCCGGGTGAGGCCGTGAGGTCCGGCAGGGCGTGGCGGGTCGAGGGATAGTCGAGCGCCACCGCTCGGTAGCCCGAGGCGGTCAGCGCCGCCCGCATCCGCGCGAGCGAGACGGACGTCCGCCCGAGACCGTGGAGGAGGATGACGCTGTCGCCCGGCATCCGGCTCTAAAAACTCGGCGGCGTGCAGGCGCTGACCAGCTCGCACGGGTTGGGGCCGACGCAGCGGAACCGGTGCGGGCGGCGGCTGTCGAAGCTGTAGGCATCGCCGGGGCCGAGGATGCGCCGCTCCTCGCCGACCGTGACCTCGAGGCGGCCGGACAGCACGATGCCGCCCTCCTCGCCCTCGTGGGAGAGCGGCACCCGGCCGGTATCGGCCCCGGGCTCGTAGCGCTCCTTCAGGAGTTGGAGCTTGCGCCCGAACAGGCTGTCGCCGACCTGCAGGAACGAGATCGCCCCCTTGGTCGCCTTGCGGCCGATCTCGGTCAGTTCGTCTGCCGCGAAGAACGCCTTGCGCTCCGGCTCCGGTTCGAGCGCGAAGAACTCGGCCATGCCGATCGGCACCCCGTCGAGGATGCGCTTGAGGGCGCCCACCGAGGGGTTCACCCGGTTCGCCTCGATCAGCGAAATCGCCGAGTTCGTCACCCCGGCGCGCTTGGCCAGCGCCCGCTGCGACAGGCCGTGGCGGGCCCGCACGAAGCGCAGGCGCGCGCCGACATCGATGCTCATCCGTCCCGGCCCCGTTTCAGGTGTTGAGGATCCCGCAACGGTGCCGTCCGCGGCCCCGATTCTGCAAGGGCTTGGCGGCGATCAGAAAAGGACTTGTTGCCCGATCCGCCAGGGTGTCCCCTGGACTGGACGTCGCCCCGGAGAGCCGACCCATGACCGACCATCCCCTGCGCAACACGCCGTCGCTCGACGCCTTCTGGATGCCGTTCACCGCCAACCGCCAGTTCAAGGCGGCGCCGCGGATGCTGGTGGCCGCCGAGGGCATGCACTACACGGCCGATGACGGCCGCACGGTGCTGGACGGCACCGCCGGGCTCTGGTGCGTCAATGCCGGGCACGGGCGCCGGGGGATCTCCGCCGCGGTGGAGCGCCAGCTCGCGACGCTGGACTTCGCCCCGACCTTCCAGATGGGCCACCCGATCGCGTTCGAGTTCGCCGAGCGGCTGGCCGAGATCGCCCCGGGCGGCCCGGACAACCGCCTCGACCGGGTGTTCTTCACCAATTCCGGCTCCGAATCGGTCGACACCGCCCTCAAGATCGCGCTCGCCTACCAGCGGGCGATCGGGCAGGGCACCCGCACCCGGCTGATCGGCCGCGAGCGCGGGTATCACGGCGTCGGCTTCGGCGGCCTGTCGGTGGGCGGCATCGTGTCGAACCGCCGGGTCTTCCCGCAGCTCAACGGTACCGATCACCTGCGCCATACCCACGATCCGGCCCGCAACGCCTTCGTGAAGGGCCAGCCCGAGCACGGGGCGGAGCTGGCCGACGACCTGGAGCGGCTGGTGGCGCTTCATGGGGCCGAGACCATCGCGGCCTGCATCGTGGAGCCGGTGGCGGGCTCCACCGGCGTGCTGATCCCGCCGAAGGGCTATCTCGAACGCCTGCGCGCGCTCTGCACCAAGCACGGCATCCTGCTGATCTTCGACGAGGTCATCTCCGGCTTCGGCCGCCTCGGCGCGCCCTTCGCCACCGATTATTTCGGCGTGGTGCCCGATCTCGTGACCAGCGCCAAGGGCCTGACCAACGGCACGGTGCCGATGGGCGCAGTGTTCGCGAGCCGCGCGGTGCACGACGCGCTGATGAACGGCCCGGACGGGATCGAGCTGTTCCACGGCTACACCTATTCCGGGCACCCGGTGGCGTGCGCGGCCGGCCTCGCCACGCTCGACATCTACCGGGAGGAGGGGCTGCTCACCCGCGCCGCCGACCTCGCGGACGACTGGGCCACGGCGATGCACGACCTGCGCGGGCGCAAGAACGTCATCGACATCCGCACCATCGGGCTGATTGCCGGCATCGAGCTGGCGCCCCGGCCCGACGCCCCCGGCAAGCGCGCCTACGACCTGTTCGTGGATTGCTTCGCGCGCGGCCTTCTCACCCGCGTCACCGGCGACATCATCGCCCTGTCGCCGCCGCTGATCATCGAACACGGCCAGATCGGCGAGATCGTCGAGGTGCTGGGCGCGGCGATCGACCGGGTGGCGTGAGGAGCGGGGAGCGGCGGCCGCGCATCACGACACCGATCGATGATGATGCTCTGGCGGCACAATAAACCGCTTTGTCATTCCGGGTTCGCCTTCGGCGCCCCGGGATGACAAGGAGGATGTTCGGACGGCGGTGCAACGCCCGCATCCTTCAAAGAAGAAATAGCTCTCTGCGCCCGAGTCCTCCACGAGCACGATCGGTCCCCTCCTGAAAGCGGCCAGCGACGAGAACGCCTGTCTACCAAGCGCCTCCGCCAATACCCGCGACGCGGGGGAGGGCGGCGTCGGGCGGCCTTGAAGCCTATGGGGGGCGGCCGCATCTGCCGCTCAACCGGGATGTGAGCCGGGTCGAGAGGATGTGCATGTCGAACACCGCCCTGATCGTCGGCGCCAGCGGGATCGTGGGGAGCGCCACCGGGGCGCTGCTGGCCGAGGAGGGCTGGCGGGTCGCGGGGCTCGCCCGCAAGCCTGTGGCGATGGCGGGGGTCGAGCCGGTCGTCGCCGACCTTCAGGACCCGGACTCCCTCGACAAGGCGCTCGCCGGCCTCGCGCCGAGCCACGTATTCCTGGCGACTTGGCAGCGGCGCCCGACCGAGGCGGAGATGATCCGGGTCAACCGGGCCATGATCGAGAACCTGCTCGATGCCCTGCGGCCCCAGAAGAGCGTCCGCCACGTCGCCCTGGTGACCGGGCTGAAGCACTATCTCGGCCCGTTCGAGGCCTACGGCAAAGGCACCCTGCCGCAGACGCCGTTCCGCGAGGACCAGGGCCGGCTCGACATCGAGAACTTCTACTACGCCCAGGAGGACGCGGTGTTCGCGGCCAGCGCCCGCGACGGCTTCACCTGGAGCGTGCACCGCCCGCACACGATCATCGGCAAGGCGGTCGGCAATGCCATGAACATGGGCACGACGCTGGCCTGCTACGCCACCCTGTGCCGGGAGCTGGGGCGCCCCTTCACATTCCCGGGCTCGGCCGCCCAGTGGAACGGGCTCACCGACATGACCGACGCGAGGCTGCTCGCCCGCCAGCTGCTCTGGGCCTCCACCGAGCCGAAGGCCGCCAACGAGGCGTTCAACGTGGTCGACGGCGACGTCTTCCGCTGGAGCTGGATGTGGGGCCGGATCGCCGACTGGTTCGGGATCGAGGCGGTGCCGTTCGATGGTACGGTCCGGCCGCTGGAGGACAGGATGGCGCAGGACGGGCCGGCCTGGGCCGAGCTCGCCGAGCGCCACGGCCTGGCCGAGACGGACCTCGCGAAGCTCGCCTCCCCCTGGCACACCGATGCCGATCTCGGCCGGCCGATCGAGGTCGTCACCGACATGAGCAAGAGCCGCCGGCTGGGCTTTACGGCGTATCAGCCCACCGATGACGCGTTCTACGACCTGTTCACCCGGCTCCGGGCGGACCGGCTGATCCCCTGAGAAAGGGGGATCGCGGGCGCTCACATCGGGCAGGCAGGTCGTAGTGAACCGCTCGCGCGGAGCCCGTGCTTCAGCCCGCCCGCCGCTCCGTCCCGCACCACTCGGCCACGAACAGCGCCATCGCGGTGGTGCAGCGCTTGACCGAGGCGAGGCTGACGCGCTCGTCGAAGCCGTGGACGTTCTGGGCGATCGGCCCGTAGCACAGGGCCGGCACCCGGTCGTAGAGGGCGTAGACCCGCGTATCCAGGTAGCTCGGCGACATGAAGCTCTGCAGCTTGGCGCCCATCGCCCGCTCGTGGGCGCGACCGAGGACGGCTTCCGCCTCTGAGCCCTCCGCCAGCACGTATCCTTCGGCGAAGAACCCGTTGAAGGCGACGCGCGGCGGGTTGTTGGCCAAGAAGGAATCCGAGCGGGCGAAATCCGAGACCGCGGCCTCGATCTCGGCGGCGGCCCGGGCCGCTTCCATGCCCGGATAAAGCGCCACCCGGCAGTCGATCCGGCACCAGGCCGGCACCGAGGAGGCCCAGTCGCCGCCCTCGATCCGGCCGATATTGAGGTTGATCGGGTGGTCCTCGGCCTCGAAGTGGCGGTGCGCGCCCTTCTCGGCGTTCCAGCGCGCCTCGAGCTCCCGCAGAGCGGCGATGACCCGATAGGTCGCGTCGATCGCGTTGGCGCCGGCGCCCATCTCGCGCACGTGGACGGGCACGCCCCGGACCTCGACGGTGAACCACAGCACGCCGGTGTTGGCGCGCACCAGTTTCTCGTCCTCGGGCTCCGGGATCAGCACGGCGTCGGCCCGGTAGCCGCGCAGATGGGTCGCGAGCGCGCCGTTGCCGGTGGATTCCTCCTCGACCACCGACTGGATCGTCACCGCGGCGGCGGGCTGGAGGCCGAGGCGGGCCAGCGCATCGAGGGCGAACAGGTTGGCGGCGTGCCCGGCCTTCATGTCGCCGCCGCCGCGGCCGTAGAGCCAGTCGCCCTCGATCACCGGATCGAAGGGCGGGTGAGTCCACAGGTCGCGGGGCCCTTCCGGCACCACGTCGACATGGGCCTGCAGGATCAGCGAGCGCCCGGTCTCGGTCTGCGGGCGGTGGTGGCAGACGACGATCGGGGCGTCCGAGTGGCGCTCGTCGATCTTCGAGCCGCCCGGATGGGCCGCGATGGCGGCGCGGTCCATGGCGAAGCGCTCGGTGGCGTAGCCCCGGGACCGGAACGTCCCGAACACGTAATCCTGGCAGGCATGCTCGGCGCCCCGCAGCGAGGCGAACCGGACCAGCGCCTGCGTGTGCGCGACCTGGTCGGCGAAGCCTTCGGCCACGGACGCTTCGATCTCGGCGGCGAGGGCGGGGTCGAGGGCCATAAGATCTCCGGATCTGGGATGGGGTAGGAGGCGCCCGGCGGCGGGCGGGTGTCAACGGGCGCAACTTCCGGGGGGCATCTTCCGTGCCGAAGCCGGGCCGCCCGCCTGGGGAAGCGGCCAAGGACCAAGCCAAGTTCCGCGTGCAAGCGCTGCACCGGGTGGGTTCGCGACCGCCCGCGACGACGATGCAGGCGGCCGGATCCGGGCGGCCCCTCGGCCGTCGCAGCGCCTGCGCAGTCGAACCCCGCGGCGGCAGGATCCCGCCCAGGAACCTTGGCGTTAGCAAGGGCTTAGCCTATCTCGAAGCGGTTTCCCCCTCCATCGAGGTCATTCATGCGTATCGGTCTGGTCTCGGTCCTGTCCGGACTGCTCCTGTGGGGCGCCGCGTCCCCGGCGGCCCGGGCGGATGTGCTCATCACCGTCGACAAATCCTCCCAGCGCATGGAGGTCACGGTCGATGGGCAGCCGCGCTACACCTGGCCGGTCTCCACCGGGGTCGAGGCCTACGACACGCCGTCCGGTTCCTATCGGCCGTTCCGGATGGAGCGCACCCACTTCTCGAAGGAGTGGGACGATGCGCCCATGCCGTTCGCGATGTTCTTCACGAACCAGGGCCACGCGATCCACGGCACCAACCATGTCCGCAGCCTCGGGCGCGCGGCCTCGCACGGCTGCGTGCGGCTGTCGGTGCGCAACGCCGCGACCTTGTTCAACCTCGTGAAGGCCCAGGGGGCGAGCCGGACTCGCGTCCAGATCGAGGGCACCGATGCCCTGGTGGCCGAGCGCGGCACGCGCACCCGCCGGCTCGCCCGGAGCCGCGATCCCTATGCCCCGGACGACACCCTGGCCGACCTGGACCAGATGGGCCGGCGCACGCTCCCGGCCTCGTACGCCCGAACCGCCGTGCGCCCGGCCTACGCGCCGGTGCAGGGGTATGGCGACCCGGTCGAGGGCGACGTCGGGGATGGGTGGTAGGGTAGGGGCTTCGACCGGGACGCCCTGTCCGCCCGCCGCGTCGTCTGGGCGCGGAAGCCGCCGTCCGTCAGGCCGGCCCATTGCCCCGGCGGGTCTCGCGGCTTAGCTCCTGCGCGGCCCCAGAGCCTGCGCGGCGCCCGCCGCGATCGATATGGATGGAGACCCCCCGATGCCCTTCGCTTTCAGCCGGCCCCTGCCGCTTGCCGCCTTGGCGCTGGCCGCTTCCACCGTCGCGGGCCACGCCCTGGAGGTGACGCGCTCGGCCGACATCGCCGCGCCGCCGGCCAAGGTCTGGCAGACGATCGGCGAGTTCTGCGGCATCGGCGATTGGCACCCGGCCATCGAGAAGTGCGTCCTGTCCGACAAGGACGGCCTGAAGGTCCGCACGCTGAGCCTGAAGGGCGGCGGCACCCTCAAGGAGGAGCAGGTCTCCCGCGACGACAAGGTGATGAGCTACACCTACACGATCCTGGATGGCCCGCTGCCGGTCGCCGACTACAAGTCGACGCTGGCCGTCGCCCCCGAGGGCACGGGCTCCAAGGTGACCTGGAGCGGGACCTTCAACGCCAAGGGCGCCCCCGACACCGTGGCGGTCGACGCCATCCAGGGGATCTACGAATCCGGCCTGAAGGCGCTGTCCGACAAGGCCAAATAGGGCGCGCCGACGCCCGGGCCGGCGGATCTGCGGACGGGCCCGGGACGATGCACACGGTCAACGGAACGTGCCGTCCAGGGAGGGCGCCCATCCTCCCCGTTTGCGGGGAGGATGGGCGCGTCCCGGTTCAGGATCGGGCACCTGATCGAGCCTCAGACCACCCGGAACCCCATGTGTGATCATCACAGCGTGCGGGTATGCCGCCCGGGCGATTGACCCACTGCCAAGCTCGGCCCAAAACCCTGGCGGCGCAGCCCGTGCGCCGCAACAGGATGATCGCCGTGCCCGCGTCACGTCTTCCGATGCGCCTCAGCCTCGTGGTTCTCGCCGCCGCGACGCTCGGTGCCTGCCAGCAGCGCGCCGCCGCGCCCAAGGTCTCCGAGCCCTCGCCCATCGTTCCGGCGCCGTTGTCCCTGCCCGCCGGCAGCGGCTGCGGCCCGGAGATCGCGCGCACCAAGGCCATCGTGGACAGCGATGTGGCCACCGGCAACCTCAACAAGCCGGTGGGCGACCAGTTCAACGCCGACCTGAGCCAGGCCGCCGCGGAATGCGCCGCCGGCAAGTCCGGCCCGGCGCTCCACCTGCTGGCCGCCGCCAAGAGCCGGTACGGGTATCGCTGAGCGCGCGGGATCGGGCAGGGCTCGGCTCTGCCCCTTCACGCGGTCCCGGACCGGGTTGATCCGGGACTTAAACGATGAACAGCAAGTTCAAGCCCGCGCGGCGGAATCCGTCCTCGGCGATCTTCAGGTCGAGGCCGTAGGACGCGATATCGTCCGCCACCGGGTCGAGGGTCGGCGCCCGGTGCTGGTGCAGGTGCTTGATGTAGCTGTGGCAGGTCGTGCAGGTCTCGACCTGGACGTCCTTCGAGACCTCGTCGAGCCCGTAATAGCTGATGCCTTCGCCGGAGCCGCAGGCGGTGCAGCGGATCCGGACGTGGTTCCACAGGGTGTTGCAAACCGAGCAGCTCAGGTACCGGGCCTTGTCGGCCGGGGTCCAGCTCACCACCACGCTCGCCACCGGCGCGCCGCCGCAGCACGGGCAAACGCCGTCGGCCACGGGTTTCAGCGCCGAGGCGTCGAGACGCGCCGCATCCTGGGCGAACCGGACCTGGAGGGCGGCCGCCACGAACACGCATTCGGCGATCCGCTCCACCGGAAGCGCGCCTTCCACGACCTGTACGGCGAGATCCAGCCGGTCCGCCGGGGAGGCCGCGAGCAGGCTCGCGCGGGCGGCCTGTGACGCCTCCGGGGATACCGACAGGTCGAGCTGGTCCAGCAGCGCGGTGAGGCAACCGTCGAAGCCGGCATCCGCCTCGAGCCGCTGGCGCGACAGGGGCGGCATCCCGTGCTCGGTCCGCAGGGCCATGTCGGAGGCAGCCGGGGCCTCGGCGGGTGGAAACGCCGCCTGCACGGACGCCTGCGCCCGGGCCACCTCGGCGACGAACCGGAGATAGGCCTCCATCGGATGTCCCGGTGCCGCCGCAATCAGGCGCGCGGCCCGGTCGGCGAACAGCGTCCCGGGATCGGGCAGCCGCACGAACGGGACCGAGCCCGAGATCCCGATCTTGTCGGGATCGGGCTTCAGCTCACTGAAATCCCGCCGCTGGGGTTTGGGCTCGGACCCGGCGGGCGTCGTCCCGGCCGGTACCGTTGGCTTGCGCCTGAAGAAGTTGGCCACGCCTCAGGATCCGCGCTTGTCCACCGAGCCCCGGCGCGCCTTGGATCCGGCGATCTGCCGGAACCACTTGCGGTGATGCCGGTAGGCCCAGCCACCCGTCACCGTGCCGCGCACCATCGCCCGGCCGGTGCCGCGCACCCAGATGCCGGCGTAGATGTGGACCACGATGATCGCGATGGCGATCACGGCCGCGAGCGAGTGGGCGAGCAGCGCCCAGCGCTGGGTCTCGATGGTGGTCAGCCCGCCGAAATAGGTGTTCCAGATCATCAGGCCGGTGACGAACATCACCCCGATCAGCGCGGTCTGGCCCCAGAACACGCCCTTCTGGCCGGCATTGTACTTGCCGAGCTCGGGCAGGCGATCCTCCCGGTTGGTGACGACGTCGCCGATCTTCATGGACCACGCGACATCGTCCTTGTTGGGGATGTTGAGCTTCCAGAAGCGCACGAACAGGAAGAAGAAGCTCACCGCCAGGGCGACGCCGAACCACGGATGGATCGCGCGCGTCGCCTGCCCGCCGCCGAACAGGCCGGTCAGCGAGAACAGGTAGGGCGTGAACATCGCCAGCCCGGACAGGGTCAGCAGCGTGAACAGGATCGCGGTGATCCAGTGGTTCACGCGTTGCACCCCGGTGTAGCGGGGGACGTACATCACCTCCGGCGCCTCGGACTTGGCGTGGTGGAGGGGGCGGGAATCGCCGTCCCGAATCTCGTTCTGGCTCGTCATCGGCCTTCTCGCGCGTGACGGGGCCGGCTCCGCGGCACGGAACGACCCGGAAACTTGATGTAGGGCGGCATGACCTCGACGGTGCCACCCTGTCGATTCCGGATCCGCGCAGCTCTCCCTCCCCCTCTGCGGGGGAGGGTGGCCCCTGCGTCAGCAGGAGTCGGGAGAGGGGAACCCGGGCTCAGGAAAGGATGGGATCGGCATGACGGGCAACGCCCCATCCTGCACCGTCGCTCCCCTCTCCCGACCCCCTTTCGGGGGCCACCCTCCCCCGCAAAGGGGGGAGGGAGACCGTCGCGCCTAGTGCGGCCGCGCCTCGCCGCCGCCGGTCTCGCCGCGGCGCTTGGCCTCGTCGTACTCGACCGCCTCCTCCTCTTCTTCCGGCACGACCTCGTTCGGGCCGGCCGTCACGTAGTGGAAGAAGCCCGCAACTGCGGCAAAGCCCATCGCGGCGAGCCCGAACACCTTGGCGCCGCCCTTCCAAAAGGCCACCAGCGGCGAGATCTTCGGGTCGTTCGGCAGGCCGGCATAGAGGCTCGGCTGGTCGGCGTGGTGCAGCACGTACATGACGTGCGTGCCGCCAACGCCGGCCGGGTCGTAGAGGCCGGCATGCTCGAAGCCGCGCGACTTCAGGTCCTCGACGCGGCTCTCGGCCTGCTCGATCATCGCCTGCTTGGTGCCGAACATGATCGAGCCGGTCGGGCACGCCTTGGCGCAGGCCGGGGCCTGACCCACCGCGACCCGGTCCGAGCACAAGGTGCACTTATACGCCTTGTGGTCGGTCTGGCTGATGCGCGGGATGTTGAACGGGCATCCCTTCACGCAGTAGCCGCAGCCGATGCAGTTCTCCTCGATGAAGTCGACGATGCCGTTGGAGTACTGCACGATCGCCCCGGGGGACGGGCAGGCCTTGAGGCAGCCCGGCTCGGTGCAGTGCATGCAGCCGTCCTTGCGGATCAGCCATTCGAGGTTCTGGGTCTCCGGGTTCTCGTACTCGGTGAACCGCATGAGGGTCCACGACTTCGGGGTGAGGTCGTGGGGGTTGTCATAGACACCGCGGTTGATCCCGATGTCGTCGCGCAGGTCGTTCCACTCCTCGCAAGCCGATTGGCAGGCCTTGCAGCCGATGCATTTCGACACGTCGATGAGCTTGGCGACCTCCACCTGGCGGCGGATCTCCGGCGGCGTCTCCGTGGAGGCGGAGCGCTGGCGGATATCGAGGGAGCTGTAATCGGCCATGCTGTCAGCTCCCCTCAGGCGACCGCGTCGGACGGCGGCGTGGTCGGCTCGATATTCACGAGCCAGGCCTTGAACTCCGGCGTCTCGGTGTTCGCGTCACCCACCACGGGCGTCAGCGAGTTCGGGTGCCATCCTTTCTTCGTCAGGCCCATGAAGCCCCAGTGCTGCGGGATGCCGACGACGTGGACGGGCTTGCCGTCGCAGATCAGCGGCTTGATCCGCTTCGTCACCACCGCCTTGGCCTTGAGCGAGCCGCGCTTCGACCAGACGCGGACCCAGCCGCCCTTGGCGATGCCCTTCTCCTTCGCGAGCTCTTCCGAGATCTCCACGAAGGCCTCCGGCTGGAGGATCGCGTTGATCCGGGCGTGCTTGGTCCAGCCGTGGAAGTGCTCGGTCAGGCGGTAGCTGGTCGCCGCGTAGGGGAACTCGGTCGCGTCGCCGAGATCGGCCAGGTCGTCCTTGAAGATCCGGGCCGCCGGGGCGCCCTTGATCTTCGGGAACGGGATGTTGGCCATCGGCGACTCGAACGGCTCGTAGTGCGTCGGGAACGGCCCGTCGCGCATGAGCCCCCGGGTCCACAGGCGGGCGACGCCCTCCTGGTTCAGGATGAACGGGCCGACGCCCTTATCGGGGGCGACGGTGACGCCGTAGTCCGGGACGTCGAAGCCGATCCACTGCTTGCCGTTCCACTCGATGAGCTTCTTCTTCTCCGACCAGGGCTTGCCCTCCGGGTCGCAGGACGCCCGGTTGTAGAGCACGCGCCGGTTGGCCGGCCACGCGAAGGCCCAGTTCGGCGCGATGCCGCGGTCGCCGGGATCGGTGTTGTCCCGGCGGGCCATGGTGTTGCCCTTCTCGGTGTAGCAGCCCGAGTAGATCCAGCACCCGCAGGCGGTCGTGCCGTCGTCCTTGAGCTGGGCGAAGCCGTCGAGTTGCCGGCCCGCCGGCATGACGGTCCCGTTGAGGTCGGGCGTCGGCGCCACCGTGTAGCCGTTGAGCTCGCGGGCGAGCTCGGTCGGCGTCGGCGACTCGGCGATGGCGTAGTCCCATTTCAGGTTGACGATCGGGTCCGGGAACGCGCCGCCGTCCTTCTTGTAGGCCGCCTTCACGCGGAGGAAGATCTCCGACATGATCTCGATGTCCGAGCGGCACTCGCCCGGAGCCTCCTGGGCCTGCCAGTGCCACTGCAGCCAGCGGCTGGAGTTCGACAGCGAGCCCTCCTCCTCCGCGAACAGGGTGGTCGGCAGCTCGAACACCTCGGTCTGGATCTTGGTCGGGTCGACGTCGTTATACTCGCCGTGGTTCTCCCAGAACCGGGCGGTCTCCGTCTTGAGCGGATCCATCACCACGATGAACTTCATCTTGGAGAAGGCTTCCGTCATCTTGGCGCGATTGGGGAACGACAGCAGGGGGTTGAAGCCCTGGATGATGTAGCCCGTCATCTTGCCCTGCTTGGCGAGCTCGAACCCACGGATCACGTCGTAGGTCGGCACATCGAGCTTGGGCAGGTAATCGTAGGCCCAGTCGTTCTCCTTCGTCGCCTTGTCGCCCCACATCATCTTCTGGAACGAGACGAAGAACTTGTTGTAGTTCTGCCAGTAGCTGGTCTGCCCCGGGCGCAGCGGCTTGAACTGCCGCTTGGCGATGTAGCTCGCGTAGTCCGGCTCCTTCTCCACGGGCAGGTTGAGATAGCCCGGGATGAGGTTCGACATCAGCCCGAGATCGGTCAGCCCCTGGATGTTGGAGTGGCCGCGCAACGCCTGCATCCCGCCACCGAGCATGCCGATGTTGCCGAGCAACGTCTGGACGATGCACATCGAGCGGATGTTCTGCGAGCCCTTGGAGTGGTGCGTCCAGCCGAGCGCGTAGAGCGAGGCCATCGTCCGCTCAGGGGACGACGTGGTCGCCATCAGCTCGCAGACCTTCAGGAAGGTCTCCTTCGGCGAGCCGCAGATCCGCTCCACCATCTCGGGCGTGTAGATGGCGATGTGCTTCTTCAGGAGCTGCATGACGCAGCGCGGATGCTGCATCGTCTCGTCGACCACGGCGTAGCCATCGGGACCGATCTCGTAGTCCCAGGTGGTCTTGTCGTAGTCGCGCTTGTCGGCGTCGTAGCCGGCGAACAGGCCCTCGCTGAAATCGTAGCCCTCGCGGACGACGTAGCCCGCGTTGGAATAGGCCGCGACGTAGCGGTGCTGCAGCTTGTCGTTGTCGATCAGGTACTTCGCGACGCCGGACAGGAACGCGATGTCGGTCCCCTGCCGGATCGGGCAGTACAGGTCGGCCACCGACGCCGTGCGGGTGAAGCGCGGGTCGACGACGATGAGCTTGGCGTTGTTATGGGCCTTCGCCTCGACGACCCACTTAAATCCGCACGGATGCGCTTCGGCGGCATTGCCGCCCATCACGGTAATCACGTCCGCGTGCTTGATGTCCATCCAGAGGTTGGTCATCGCACCGCGTCCGAAGGAGGGCGCCAAACTGGCGACCGACGGACCGTGTCAAACCCTGGCCTGATTATCGAAGACCAGGGCCCCCATGCTGCGGACTGTCTTGTAGGTCAGCCAGGCCGTCTCGTTGGTGGTGGCCGAGGCGCCGAGGAAGCCCGTCGTGGTCCAGCGGTTGACCGTGAGCTCTTCGTTCTTGGCCAGGAAGTTCTTGTCCCGATCCTCCTTGAGGAGGGTGGCGATCCGGTCGAGGGCGAAGTCCCAGGAGACGCGCTTGAACGCGGACGTGCCCGGGGCGCGGTAGAGCGGGTACTTCGTGCGGGTCTCCGAATGCACGAAGTCGAGCAGCGCCGAGCCCTTCGGGCAGAGGGTGCCGCGGTTGACCGGGTGATCGGGGTCGCCTTCGACATGCATCACCGAGGAGCGCGCGTTCTTCGAGCGGTCGCCGAGGCTGTACAGGATGACGCCGCACGCTACCGAGCAGTACGGGCACGTGTTGCGGGTCTCGCGCATCTGCGCGAGCTTGAACGGCCGCACTGCGGCGGCCATGGCCGGCTGAAGGCCGCCGAAGCCGAGTGCGCCGAGCGAGCCGCCCGCGAGGCCGGCGCCGGCCCCTTTGAGCAGGCCACGCCTAGAGACCTGGACCGTCATCTCCGCTCCTTAAAGGCGATCTGGTATAATTCCAGTGTGTCCCAAAAAAGCGTGCACGAGGCAAGTGTGGTTGCGTGACACACAGCCCGCTGATGTTTTAAGTTGATCGGCCCCTTGGGTTCGGCACCATCGCCTTGAGCGCGTTGGCCTTTCTCACTTCGAGGGCGCGGCCGGGTTCGTGCCGGAGGGGCCGCCGGTGCGGTGGTCCAGCGGTGCCTGCGGCTCCGTCGCCGAAGACCCGCCGGTGTTGGCGCCGGGGACGGGCCGCTTGGCGTTCTCGTCGATGGAGTGGCCACCCGGGTTCGGCGCGTCCTTGGCGGCCGACTGCTCGCGGGGAACGGGGGCCTGGCTCCAGCCATCCTGGGCGCTGCGCGACTTGTCGCCCATGGCGTCGATGCCCTTGATCTCGCCGGGCTTGGTCTGGGCCAGGGCAGGCGCAGCCGTCGCGGCCACCATCAGGAATGCCGAGAGGGTCAGGGACATCGAGCGGGACAAAGGGTGAATCCGATCTGCGCGAGGGGTCATGGCCGGCAACGTGCCCCCGGCGTGGCCAGTTCCGAGCGCGGACATCGGCCATCCGTGACGGTCTCTTAACCAAGCTTTGCCATTCTCAGGGCGGGACACACGGGAGCCTCGGGATCATGACGAAGTCGTATCCGGAGCGCCCCTCCGAAGAGACCGCCTCCTCGACCGTGGCCCCGCTCAGCCCGAGCGTGCGGCGGCATCTCGGGCAGAACCTGCGCTCGGTCTACGCCGACACGTTCGCTGCGCCGATCGACCAGCGCCTCGAAGCCCTGGTGAAGCAGCTCGGTAAAGCGAAGCCGTAAGCCGCGCCCCTCTGAAGATCGCGGAAGCGCGCGGGCCCAGACGGCATCACGCGGCAGGTGCGTCAGCGCACACCAAGTCGTTCTTTCTATGAAACTCGCTCCTGTGGCGACATTCTTCTCCCTGCGCATTCTGCGGGAGAAGATCCATGTGCTCCGCCGAGCGGCGAACTCGGACACGCTTGTGTTTCCGGGAATTCCGCCGATCCTGCTTCAAGCGCACGACGATGCGAGAGCCGCCGCCTGGCTTGACTTCGTTCGGTAAAACGAACGATCCAGGGGCCCTGGCGTGCGCCTCTTTGCAGCGCAACCGTGGCCGGCGGGGAGAATCGACGTGACGAAGAACGGTGCGGCACGGAACCGGGCTGTGGGGGCGCTCGGCTTCTCGATGCTGGTCGGCGCCGGCCTGCTGAGCGGGCTCCTGCCGGCAAACGCCGAGACCGCACTGCTGAACGTCTCCTACGACCCGACCCGGGAACTCTATCGCGAGATCAACGCGGTCTTCGCCGAGGCGTGGAAGGCCAAGACCGGCGAGGCGATCACCGTGCGCGCCTCGCATGGCGGCTCGGGTGCACAGGCCCGGACTGTGATCGACGGCGTCGACGCCGACGTGGTCACGCTGGGCATCCCGTCGGACATCGACGCCATCGCCAAGCTCACCCGTAAGATCCCCGACGACTGGCGCAGCAAGCTCCCGAACGAGGCCGTGCCCTACACCTCGACGGTGGTGTTCCTGGTCCGCAAGGGCAACCCGAAGGGCGTGAAGGACTGGGCCGACCTGACCAAGCCCGACGTGAAGGTGATCACCCCCAACCCGAAGACCTCGGCCGGCGGACGCTGGAACTTCCTGGCCGCCTGGGGCTACGCCTACGGCCAGGACAAGGACACCGCCAAGGCGGATGCCTTCGTGGGCCAGATCTACAAGAACGTGCCCGTGCTCGACACCGGGGCGCGCGGCTCGACCGTAACCTTCGCGCAGCGCGGGCTCGGCGACGTGCTGCCGACCTGGGAGAACGAGGCCTACTTGGTGCTGCAGGAGTTCGGCGCCGACAAGTTCGACATCGTCTCGCCACCGACCTCGATCTACGCCGAGCCGCCGGTGGCCCTCGTGGCGGTGAACGCCGAGCGCAAGGGCACCACCAAGGCCGCCCAGGCCTATCTCGATTTCCTCTACAGCGACCGCGCGCAGGCGATCTTCGCCAAGCACCATTACCGCCCGATCCGCCGCGAGGCGGCGGCGCCGGCCGACCTCGCCCAGCTCCCCGAAATCAAGCTGTTCAAGATCGAGGACATGCAGGGGTCCTGGGACGAGATCCAGAAGCGGAACTTCGACGCCGGCGGCCTGTTCGACCGGTTGAGCCGGGCCGGCCGCTGAGGCGGGAACCATGGTCGAGACACCGCGTCGCAAACGGACCTTCCGCCGTCCCAGCGTGATCCCGGGCTTCGGGCTCAGCTTCGGCTACACGCTGACCTGCCTCGGGCTCGTCGTGCTCCTGCCGCTCGCCGGGCTCGTGGCCAAGGCGTCCGGCCTCGGGCTCTCGGGGATCTGGTACGTGGCCACCGATCCGCGGGTGGCCAGCGCCCTGAAGCTCAGCTTCGGCGTCTCCGCGGTCGCGGCGCTCACCGCCTCGGTGTTCGGCTTCCTGGTCGCCTGGGTCCTGACCCGCTACCGCTTCCCGGGCCGGAAGATCGTCGACGCGGCGGTCGACCTGCCCTTCGCCCTGCCGACCGCCGTGGCCGGCATCGCGCTCGCCGCGCTCTACGCGCCGGACGGGCTGCTCGGCGCGCCGCTCGCCCGTCTCGGCATCCAGGCGGCCTACACGCCGGTGGGGATCTTCATCGCCATGGTGTTCATCGGGCTGCCCTTCGCGGTGCGGACCGTGCAGCCGCTGATCGCCGAGATCGACAAGGAGATCGAGGAGGCCTCCGCCACCCTGGGCGCCACCCGGCTCGGGACCCTGACCCGGGTGGTGCTGCCGCCGCTGATCCCGGCTGTGCTCACCGGGTTCGCCCTGGCCTTCGCCCGGGGGGTCGGCGAATACGGCTCGATCATCTTCATCGCCGGCAACCTGCCCTACGTCTCGGAGATCGCGCCGCTGCTGATCGTGATCAAGCTGTCCGAGTTCGACTACGGCGGCGCGGCGGCCATCGCCACGATCATGCTGGGCATCTCGTTCCTGACCCTGCTCGCCATCAACCTGATCCAGGCCTGGAGCCGGAGGCGCTTCGGCTATGTCTGAGATCTTCTCCCCGACCGTCGCGCCGGCCACGCGGGCGGAGCCCGTCGCCTCGGAGGGCGCCGGAACCCGGCTCGTCCTGATCGGGATCGCGATCACCTTCCTGGCGCTGTTCCTGGTGCTGCCGCTGCTCGCGGTGTTCACCCAGGCGCTCTCGAAGGGGCTCGATGCCTTCCTGGCGGCGTTCCGGGAGCCGGATGCCTGGAGCGCGATCCGCCTGACCCTGACGGTGGCGGCGATCGCGGTGCCGTTCAACGTGGTGTTCGGCCTGGCGGCCTCCTGGGCGATCGCCAAGTTCGAGTTCCCCGGCAAGTCGCTGCTGATCACCCTGATCGACCTGCCGTTCTCGGTCTCGCCGGTGGTCTCTGGGCTGATCTACGTGCTGCTGTTCGGCTCGCAGGGCCTGTTCGGCACCTGGCTCATGGACCACGGGTTCCAGGTGCTGTTCGCCCTGCCGGGGATCGTGCTCGCCACGGTGTTCGTCACCTTCCCGTTCGTGGCCCGCGAGCTGATCCCGCTGATGCAGGAACAGGGTTCCGCGGAGGAGGAGGCCGCGCTGACGCTCGGCGCCTCGGGACTGCACGCGTTCCGCACGGTGACGCTGCCCAACATCCGCTGGGGCCTGCTCTACAGCGTGCTCCTCTGCAATGCCCGGGCGATGGGCGAATTCGGGGCGGTGTCGGTGGTGTCCGGCCACATCCGCGGCCTGACCAACACCATCCCACTCCACGTGGAGATCCTCTACAATGAGTACAACTTCGTCGCCGCCTTCGCCGTCGCTTCGCTCCTCGCCGTCCTTGCCCTCATCACCCTCGTCCTCAAATCCTTCCTCGAATGGCGCTTCGCGGGCGACCTTGCGCACGGCCGCGCCCACTGACCGTCCCTCGACGGCGATCCGGGTCGAGAACGTCTCGAAGACCTTCGACACGGCCGCGGTGCTGCACGACCTGTCGATCGACGTGCGGGCGGGGGAGCTGCTCGGCCTGCTCGGCCCCTCGGGCTCGGGCAAGACGACCCTGCTGCGGATCATCGCCGGGCTCGACGCGCCGGACCGGGGCCGGATCCTGTTCGGCGACGACGACGCCACGGGGCTTGCCGTGCAGGAGCGGGCGGTGGGCTTCGTGTTCCAGCACTACGCCCTGTTCAAGCACATGAGCGTGGCCGACAACATCGCGTACGGGCTGAACGCGCGGCGCCGGGCCGAGCGGCCGGCCAAGCCTGAGATCAAGCGCCGGGTCGGCGACCTGCTCGACCTGATCCGGCTCTCGGGCTTCGGCGACCGCTTCCCGTCGCAACTCTCCGGCGGCCAGCGCCAGCGGGTGGCGCTCGCGCGCGCGCTCGCCGTCGAGCCGCGGGTCCTGCTGCTGGACGAGCCCTTCGGCGCGCTGGATGCCCAGGTCCGCAAGGACCTGCGCCGCTGGCTGCGCGAGATCCACGACCGCACCGGCCAGACCACGATCTTCGTCACTCACGACCAGGACGAGGCCCTGGAGCTGTCGGACCGGGTCGCCGTGCTCGACCGCGGCCGCCTTGAGCAGGTCGGCACCCCGGACGAGGTCCAGGAGCACCCGGCCTCCGCGACCGTGATGAAGTTTTTGGGCGATCACGTCGAGGTGGAAGCCCTCGCGGAGGGCGGCCGTGTCCTGGTGCGTGGCCGCGAGACGCCCGTCGCCGCGCCGGCCGGGATCATCGGCCCGGTCAAGCTCTACGTCCGGCCGTGGCAGTTGCAGCTCGCCGAGTTCGAGGCGGCGCACCTGTCCGGCACCGTGCGCAGCTCCTACCGCAGCCAGGGCCGCCAGCGCATCGAGGTGGTCGATACCGAGGGACGGGTCCTGGCGGTGGAGGATTTCGACGGCATCCGCCATCCGGCCGGCCACCCGGTGGGCCTGCGGATCAACGGGGGGCACGTGTTCGGGTGAACCTCGTCAGACGCTGCACATCCACCTAGGCTCCCGCCCATGACGACCCTGAATCGCACCGCCCAGTCCGATGTCCTCTCCGCGGTCGGCGGCACGCCGTTGATCCGCCTGCGCCGGGCGTCCGAGGAGACCGGCTGCGAGATCCTTGGTAAGGCCGAGTTCCTGAATCCCGGCCTGTCGGTGAAGGACCGGGCGGCGCTGTCCATCGTGCAGGATGCCGAGGCGAAGGGGTTGATCCGGCCGGGCGGCACCATTGTGGAGGGCACGGCCGGCAATACCGGCATCGGCCTCGCCCTGGTGGCCTCCGTGCGCGGCTACCGGACGCTGATCGTCATCCCGGTCACCCAGTCCGAGGAGAAGAAGCAGACCCTGCGGCTCGCCGGCGCCCGCCTGGTCGAGGTGCCGGCGGTGCCGTTTTCCAACCCGAACAACTACGTTCACGTCGCCCGGCGGCTGGCGGAGCAACTCGCCGCCACGGAGCCGAACGGGGCGTTCTTCGCCGACCAGTTCGACAACGTCGCCAACCGGCAGGCCCACGTGGACGGGACCGGGCCCGAGATCTGGGAGCAGACCGGCGGCCGGGTCGACGGCTTCGTCTGCGCGGCCGGGACCGGCGGGACGCTGGCCGGCACCGCGGCGGCCCTGCGGGCCCGGAGCCCGGGCGTGCGCATCGCGCTCTCCGACCCGGAGGGATCGGCCCTCTACGCCCACTACACCACCGGCACCCTGAAGGCGGAGGGCTCGTCGATCACCGAGGGGATCGGCCAGGGCCGCATCACCCGCAACCTCGAGGGCTTCACCCCGGACCACGCCTTCCGGATCCCGGACCGCGAGGCGCTGGACATCGTCTTCGGCCTGATGCGGGAGGAGGGGCTGTCGCTCGGCGGCTCGTCCGGCATCAACGTCGCCGGGGCGATCCGGCTGGCCCGGGAGCTCGGTCCCGGCCACACGGTGGCGACGATCCTGTGCGACGGGGCGGCGCGCTACGCCTCGAAATTGTTCAATCCGGCCTTCCTGACCGAGCGCGGCCTGCCGGTCCCGGACTGGCTCGCGGCACCGCAGGATGTGTTGCCGGATTGGCACGCCTGAGATCTACCGCGTCAACCGGCGAATATCCCCGCAAAAGTTCGGCCCGGCGTTGAACGGAACGGATTGTCGCAGCGTTTCAACGGTCACGCTCGCAACAACAGCGACCGTCCGGAGAGCCTGTTTATGTCCCTCGTTACCATTCTCCTCATCATCCTGATCATCCTGGCCTTCGGCGGCGGCGGCTTCCTGGGCGGCGGCGCCTATCGCGGCCCAGGCTTCGGCCTCGGCGGCATCCTGCTCATCGTGCTGATCGTGCTGCTGGTGACCGGCCGCCTGTAAGCGCCCCTCGGACGCAGCCCTGCCGAAGCGTCTCCGGTTCGGCGGGCGCGTCCGAAGCAGCGTGCCCGCTTCATGGATCGGGGAACGTTCCCCGGTCCGCGAGGCGGGCCCTATCGACAGCTGATCCCGACGATGGCCGGGGCCACCGCGCCGGGCCCGGAATTCGGGGCCGGCTTCGCCTCGGCGACACGTTGGCCGGCCAGGAACGCCGCGATCGCTTGGGCCGGCACCAGGGCCAGGCGCGCGGGCGGCACGATGCCGGCGACACGCCGCACCGCCGCCGGATAGCGGGCGACGAGCCCGACGAGCCGCCCCGACCGGTCGAGCACAGGCGCTCCCGCGGAGCCCGGCTGGAGCGGCGCGATCACGCCGCCGGCTACGGCCGTGGCTGGCGCGGCCAGAACCCCGTCCGAGCCCGGGGCCAACGCGATCAGAACCTCTTCGGCGGCGAGCGTATCGGTCCGGACCGGCACCCGGATCGGGGCCGGGATGCCCGCCGCCTCGAGCAGGGCGAGCCCGGCCGGGCCGGTCGCGATCACCCGGGCAGGTACCGCCCCGACGCGCGGCGCGGGGCACCCCTCCAGCACCGAAGCGGCGGTGAGGACGCGCCCCGGCGCGATCACAAGTCCGGTCCCGGCCTCCGCGCCGGCGGCGCTCGCGGGCGGCACCGCCGCGGCGGATGCCGGCGGCAGGTCCGCGGCGACCTTCGCGGGCTCGGGGGCGGCAGCCGTCGGGAACGGCTCGAAGGCGTTGGCCACTGCGATCACCAGACGGCCGACCTCCGCGGCGAGCGCCCGGTCGTACCCGATCAGGAAGCCGCGCACGCCCTGCGGCCCGGCATCGTACCGAACGTAGGACAGGCCGGTTCCGGTCTCGGCGGTGACCACCAGGGAGTCCGGCCGGCGCAGCTTGTAGGTGACCTTGCGGGCGGGCAGCGGCGTGGTCAGCTGGTCGAACAGGCCGTCCAGGGTCTCGCCCCCGGGCGGGATGGCACGGGATTCCAGGGTCACGCGCCCGTCCGCGCTCTGCCAGCGGGTGCCGGCCTGCAGGGCCGTGCGCTTCGAGAACAGGCGCTCGGGCACGCCCATCATCGCACCGCTCGCCGGATCGACGGCGACCCGGAAGCGCGCCGCCGCCTTGGCCGCCGCGCCCGCCGCCAGCAGCGCCGCCCGGCCGCGCGGCTCCAGGGGATCGGCCCCGCCGGCCCGGGCGCGGTAGGCCGTCAGCGCGTCGAAGGTCCGGCGCCCGAACGCCCCCGAGACCACGGCGTTGAAGTCACCGGTCCAGACCAGCGCGTCCTGGACCGCCTTGCGCTCCGCCTCGGGCAGCGCCTCGAACGCGACCCTGGTCGCCTCGAAGGCGGGATCGGGCAGGCGGGCAGGGGGGGCAGCCTTCGGAACGGGCTGGGCCGGCCGGGTCGGCACCGGGCGATCCTGGGCGAACGCCGGCGCCGTCAGGCCCGCGAGCAGCAGGGCCGCCAGCAGAAGCCTCGTCCACCGGCCCCACGGGGGCGTCTCCGGACCCGGATCGTATCCTGCCCCGCGCGAAGCCATCGCCGCCCTCGACACACACCGCGGTAACCTTGCACCGCGGCAACCTTGGCAGAGCCTCCGCGCGCGCGCCAGACCGGGCGCGTGCGCGGAATCTGTTCGAACCGCCCCGCAGGCCCGTGCACGCGGCCGCGCGATGCGCTAGAGGGCAGGGGTCCGGCCTCGCGGGCCGGCCCGGATTCCGAATCGTCTCGGACCTCCTGCCGGCCGCGCGCCGCCGCCATGGTCCGACGCGGAGCCCGGCATGAGCGAGACGAGCAACACCTTCAAGAAGGCGCCCAAGCGCAAGCCCACCAAGGGCAAGAGCGTCAGCGTCTCCCCGGAGATGCGGCAGGCCTATGCCAACCTGATCCAGGAACGGGCCGAGAAGCAGGAAACCTACGGGCGGCACCTGCCGCAGGAAGAGACGCGCAAGCGGTAGAATTTCTCCGCCGCCGTCTCCTCCGGATGGGCTCAGCGCTTGCGCACGAACTCGGTGCGCAGGACGAGCCCCTTGATCGTGTCGTGGCGGCAATCGATCTCTTCGGGATCGTCCGTGAGCCGGATCGACCGGATGACCGTGCCCTGCTTCAGGGTCTGGTTCGCGCCCTTGACCTTGAGGTCCTTGATCAGCGTGACCGCGTCGCCGTCGGCCAGGACGTTGCCGGCCGCGTCGCGGGCCTCGGCCCGGGCCGGCGCCGCGGCGGGCTGGCCAGGCGGGAGCCACTCGCCCGTGGCCTCGTCGTACACGTAGGATTCGTCGTCGCCGGCCAATGCCATAACCCCCGATGCCGGGTCCGGGCGCTGCGCCCGTCACCCTGCGCGTCCGCGCCCCTCACGCCGAATCGGTCATCGCCCCGGCGGGGGTGCTGGAACGAGCGCGGCCGTTCTCGCGCCGGGCCGAGCCCGGGGCAAGAGGGGGGGAGGAAGAGGCGAGCAGTGGCCGGGGCCGGCGATCCGGCCTCCGCATGCGGGCGGAGGCCGGGGGGGGGCGTCAGCGCTTGAGCGGACCGGCCTCGATCACGTCCTCGACCGTGCGCAGGCCGGCGCGCGGAGAGTTGACCAGGCAGGCCATGTTGCCGGGCGGGTGCTGGTTCTTCCACATCTTGGTGTGGGCCTGGGGGATCTTGTCCCAGGGGAACACCTCGCTCATGCACGGGTCGACCCGGCGGTCCATCACGAACTGGTTCGCCGCCGAGGCCTGCTTGAGGTGGGCGAAGTGCGAGCCCTGGATCCGCTTCTGGCGCATCCAGACGTAGCGGGCGTCGAAGGTGATGTTGAAGCCGGTGGTGCCGGCGCAGAACACCACCATGCCGCCGCGCTTCACCACCAGGGCCGAGACCGGGAAGGTCGCCTCGCCGGGATGCTCGAAGACGATGTCGACATCCTGCTTGCCGGTGATGTCCCAGATCGCCTTGCCGAACTTCCGCGCCTCCTTGGTCCAGGCGTGGAACTCGGGCGAGTTCACCGTGGGCAACTGCCCCCAGCAGTTGAAGTCCTTGCGGTTGATGACGCCCTTGGCGCCGAGGCTCATCACGTAGTCGCGCTTCGAATCGTCCGAGATCACCGCGATGGCGTTGGCGCCCGAGGCCGCGCAGAGCTGCACGCCGAACACGCCGAGGCCGCCGGAGGCGCCCCAGATCAGCACGTTCTGGCCGGGCCGGACCGTGTGCGGCGCGTGGCCGAACAGCATGCGGTAGGCGGTAGCCAGGGTCAGCGTGTAGCAGGCCGCCTCCTCCCAGGTGAGGTGCTTGGGCCGGTGCATGAGCTGGCGCGACTGCACCCGGCAGTACTGCGCGAACGAGCCGTCGCCCGTCTCGTAGCCCCAGATGCGCTGGCTCGGCGAGAACATCGGGTCGCCGCCGTTGCACTCCTCGTCGTCGCCGTCATCCTGGTTGCAGTGGACGATGACCTCGTCGCCGACCTTCCAGCGCTTCACCTTGGCGCCGACCTTCCAGACGATCCCGGAGGCGTCCGAGCCGGCGATGTGGTATTCGCCCTTGTGCACGTCGAAGGGCGAGATCGGCTCGCCCAGGCCCGCCCAGACGCCGTTGTAGTTCACGCCCGCGGCCATGACGTAGACCAGCACCTCGTCGTCGCCGATGTCCCACACCGGCAGGACTTCGAGCTGGTGGGATTGCTCCGGGGGGCCATGACGCTCGCGCCGGATCGCCCAGGCGTACATCTTGGCCGGCACGTGACCCAGCGGCGGGATCTCGCCCATCTCGTAGAGATCCTTGACCTCACCGTCCGCCGGACGGACCGCACCGCTCGCAGCCATCTCGCTCTCCTCTCATCCCGCGCTGTTCTCACGGCCGCGGTTCTCTCCCGCGCTATAGCGGCGATGTCGGAGGCGTCCAAGTGGGCCGAAAGTCGAAATCGGAGGGTTTCGAACGTGAAAAAGCGCCCTGCCCAAGGCCGGCGCCGACGTATTCAAATTCGGCTTGCGAACCGACCAAGTATTATTCGGCGGGGGCTCACCGCCGACCGGACCCGAGACCTTCCGGAACGGGACACCGGACAGTCCGGTAGACTTTATACCACCGATGAGCCCGGACACGGCGCTACGGTCACAGGGCATCCGCTCGACCGACGCCGCGTCGGGTGCGTCGGGAGCGGCTTTGGACTATCGCGAGCGGATCGAGACTCCGCTCCGGGGATGTGCCGCGCCATGCTCAACGTCAGCGCCATCCTCGGCCGCCCGGCCGAGACGGGTCTGCTCCGGATCGCGCTCGCCTGCGGGCTCGCGGCGCTGCCGGTGACAGTCTCGGCAAAGGATCAGTCCAAGCCGTGGAAGGTCAGCGGCAAGCTCCTCGGCGAGCCCGACCCAAAACATCCCGCCGAGGCGGAGCGGAGCGAGAAGGCCCGGGATGTGAGCGGCATCGCCTGCGCCACCGATACCGGCTTCCCGCGGATCTGCCTCGTGGCCGACGACGAGTCGCAGGGCGCCCAGGTGGCGATCCTGCGGGACGGCAGCCTCGTGGCCGGACGCTTCATCCGGCTGATCGACGCCACCCGAAACGGCAAGCCGCTGGAACTCGACGCCGAGGGCGTGGCCTATGCGGACGGCGCCTTCTACGTCATCGGCTCGCATGGCCGCCCCCGGCGCGAGCACGGCCAGGACGCCGAGGGCGACGCGCGGGCCGAGGCGACCCGGCACCTGTTCCGCATCCGCCTCGATCCCAACGCCGTGGACCCGGAGACCGGCCAGCTTCGCGCCGAGCCCGAGATCGCCGGCACGGCGGCGCTGGCGCGGATCATCGCCGACATCCCGGCGCTGGCCCCCTTCCACGACCGGGCCCTGGAGGAGGGCGGCGTCACCATTGAGGGCGTGGCGGTGCGGGGCGGCCGGCTCCATGCCGGCCTGCGCGGCCCCGTGCTGGCGGATGGCGGCGCTGCGGTCGTGTCGGTGCCCCTCGCCGGCCTGTTCGACGGCAAGCCGGCCGCCGGGACCCTCGCCACGGTGGCGCTGGGCCCGGACAGCCGCGGGCAGAAGCGGGGCGTGCGCGACCTCGTGGCCGTGCCGGACGGCTTCCTGATCCTGGCGGGGCCGATGCACGACCCGGAGGGCGGGGCGGTCGCGGCCGGCGACTACACGGTGTTCGCGTGGGACGGCACGGGCGCGCCGCGCAAGCGCCTCGACCTGCCCGGCTACCCGGACCGGGAGAAGCCGGAGGCACTGCTGCCCCTCGACGCCACCGCGGACGGGCAGCGGGTGCTGGTGTTCTTCGACGGCCCGAAGGAGGGCGCCCCGCGCGCGCTCATGCTGCCACGCTGATCGGCCGGGCCCTTCAAATCCGGCTGCCGGCCCGCACAAGTTTTTTAAAGTCTTTCCGAGCCCTCCCGGGCCGTCTTGCCCGTCTGTCACGGATGACGCGCTCGGCTGCCTTCGCTACGGTGCGGCCAAGACTGCGCCCCGCGCGCGGATAGTGAACAAGACCACAGGGAGGCCACGATGGGCGCGAGCGTCGCGGAGACCAAGGGCGACACGTCGAGCCGCGACAAGCCCTGGATCATCCGCACCTATGCCGGGCACTCGACCGCGGCGGAGTCGAACAAGCTCTACCGGGGCAACCTCGCCAAGGGCCAGACCGGCCTGTCGGTGGCCTTCGACCTGCCGACCCAGACCGGCTACGACCCGGACCACGAGCTATCGCGCGGCGAGGTCGGCAAGGTCGGCGTCTCGATCGCGCATCTCGGCGACATGCGGGCCCTGTTCCAGGACATCCCGCTCGCCCAGATGAACACCTCGATGACCATCAACGCCACGGCTCCGTGGCTGCTGGCGCTCTACCTGGCGGTGGCCGAGGAGCAGGGCGCCCCGCTGGACGCGCTCCAGGGCACGACCCAGAACGACATCATCAAGGAGTACCTGTCGCGCGGGACCTACGTGTTCCCGCCCGCGCCCTCGCTCCGGCTCACCAAGGACGTGATCCTGTTCACGACCAAGAACGTGCCGAAGTGGAACCCGATGAACGTCTGCTCCTACCACCTGCAGGAGGCGGGGGCGACGCCGGTCCAGGAGCTGTCCTACGCGCTGGCCATCGCGATCGCGGTGCTCGACACGGTGCGAGACGACCCGGAATTCGACGAAAAGAGCTTCTCCGACGTGTTCGGCCGGATCTCGTTCTTCGTGAATGCCGGGCTGCGGTTCGTCACCGAGATCTGCAAGATGCGGGCGTTCGCCGAGCTCTGGGACGAGATCGCCCAGGAGCGCTACGGCATCGACGACCCGAAGAAGCGCATTTTTCGCTACGGGGTCCAGGTCAACAGCCTCGGGCTGACGGAACAGCAGCCGGAAAACAACGTCCACCGCATCCTGATCGAGATGCTGGCCGTGACGCTCTCGAAGCGCGCCCGCGCCCGGGCCGTGCAGCTGCCGGCCTGGAACGAGGCGCTCGGCCTGCCACGGCCCTGGGACCAGCAATGGTCCATGCGCATGCAGCAGATCCTGGCCTTCGAGACCGACCTGCTCGAATACGAAGACATCTTCGACGGCAGCCACGTGATCGAGGCCAAGGTCGAGGCGCTGAAGGTGCAGACCCGGGCCGAGCTGGAGCGGATCGGCGGCATCGGCGGCGCGGTCGCCGCGGTGGAGACCGGCGCCCTGAAGCGCGCCCTGGTCGAGTCGAACGCCAAGCGGATCTCGGCGATCGAGGCCGGCGAGCAGATCGTCGTCGGCGTGAACAAGTGGCAGCAGGGCGAGCCCTCGCCGCTCACCGCCGGGGAGGGCGCGATCTTCTCCGTGTCCGAGACGGTGGAGATGGAGGCGCAGGGGCGCATCCGCGACTGGCGGGGCAAGCGCGACGCCCAGGCGGTCGGCCGGGCGCTCGACGCCCTGGAGCAGGCCGCGCGCTCCGGCGCCAACATCATGCCGGTCTCGATCGAGGCCGCGAAGGCGGGGGTCACCACGGGCGAGTGGGGCGAGCGCCTGCGCCAGGTGTTCGGCGAGTACCGGGCACCCACCGGGGTCAGCCCCGAGACCGTCTCCTCCGGGGCGGCCGACGAGGCCAAGCTCCTGATCGCCGATCTCGGGGAGCGCCTGGGCGAGACCCCGCGGCTGGTGGTCGGCAAGCCCGGCCTCGACGGCCACTCGAACGGCGCCGAGCAGATCGCGCTGCGCGCCCGGGACGTCGGCTTCGACGTCACCTACGACGGCATCCGGCAGACCCCGGCCGAGATCGTCGCGAAGGCCAAGGAGACCGGCGCCCACGTGGTCGGGCTGTCGATCCTGTCGGGCAGCCACGTGCCGCTGGTGCGCGAGGTCCGCGCCCAGATGCGCGAGGCGGGGCTGGACCACATCCCGGTGGTGGTCGGCGGCATCATCTCGCCCGAGGACGAGCTGGTCCTGAAGAACATGGGCGTGCGCGCGGTCTACACGCCCAAGGACTACGCCATCGACGCGATCATGATCGGCTTGGCCAAGGTGGTGAACAAGAGCCTGGACCGTGCGTCGGGCCCGGCGGAACCGCCGCGGGAGGGCGCGCAGGTTTATTGAGGCGCATCCCGACCGGGAGGCGGGCTGGCGCGCCTTCCCGGGCACGCCCCGGATCGCGTAGGACGGCGCGATGCCGTCCGCGCTCGACACGATCCTCCTCCTCGCCGTCCCGCTCGCGGCCGCCCTGTCGGCCGGGTTGATCCTGCGGTTGCGGCCGGTGCTGCAGCGCTACGCCCTGGCGCGGCCGAACGCGCGGTCGAGCCACACCGTGCCGACGCCGCAGGGGGGCGGGATCGCCGTGGTGACCGCGCTCGTGACGATCTCGGGGCTGCTGATCGCGGCGCCGGAGATCGGCGGCCGGCCGGACTGGGTCCGGCTCGCGAGCGGCACCCTGGTCCTGGCGCTGCTCGGCGCCGTGGACGACCTGCGGCCATTGCCGGCCGGCCTGCGGCTCGCCGTTCAGGCGGGCGTGGTCGGCGTGCTGGTCTGGCACCTCGACGGCCGTCTGCTGCCCGGGGCGCCCCTGTGGCTCGAGCGCGGCCTCGCGCTGCTGGGCGGGATCTGGTTCGTCAACCTGACGAACTTCATGGACGGGCTCGACTGGATGACGGTGGCCGAGATCGTCCCGGTCTCGGGCGCGCTGCTGCTGCTCGGGCTCGCCGGATACCTGCCGGCGCTGCCGGCGCTGGTGGCGGCCTGCCTGCTCGGGTCGATGCTGGGCTTCGCGCCGTTCAACCGGCCGGTGGCAAGTCTCTTCCTCGGGGATGTCGGCTCGCTGCCGGTCGGGCTCGTCACCGCCTGGCTGCTGTGCCAGCTCGCCCTGGCGGGGGGGCTCGCCGCGGCGCTGCTGCTGCCGCTCGCCTACCTCGCCGATGCCAGCCTGACGCTCGCCGCCCGGGTGGCCCGTCGCGAGCGGGTCTGGGAGGCGCATCGCGGCCATCATTACCAGCGCGCCACCGATCACGGCCTGACCGTCCCCGGCGTCGTGGCGCGGCTGTTCGGGGTCAACCTCGTACTGGCCGGGCTCGCCGCCGCGACCTTGCTTTGGCCGTCCTGGCCGGTCACGCTCGGAGCGCTCGCGGCTGGGCTCGCCCTGGTCGCGGCCCTGCTCCGCCGCTTCGCCCGCGCCCCCGCGCCGGCTCCAGCCGAAGGTGCCGCACGCCCGTGACCGGATTGATCGCGCTCACCGGGGCCACCGGCTTCATCGGCCGCCACCTGCTCGCCGACCTCACCGCCCGCGGCTACCGGGTCCGGGTGCTGCTGCGCCGGCCGACCGCGCTGCCGGAGGGCGCCGCGAGCGCGGTGGTCGGCGACCTGACCCGCCCGATCAACATGGCGGCGGCGCTCGCAGGCGTCGACGCGGTGGTGCACTCGGCGGGCCTCGCCCACGCCAACCTCACCACGTCCCTGTCGGGGGCCCCCGAGGACGATTACCGGACGCTCAACACCGAGGCGACGCGCAAGCTCGCGGAGGCGGCGTCCCGCGCGCGGGTGCGCCGGTTCGTGTTCCTGTCCTCGATCCGCGCGCAGGTCGGCGCCAGCGCGCCCGGCGTGGTCGGGGAGGGCGATGAGCCCCGGCCCACCGACGCCTACGGCCGCTCCAAGCTGGAGGCCGAGCGGGCGCTGGCCGAGACCGGGCTCGACTGGGTCGCGCTCCGCCCGGTCCTGGTCTACGGCACCGGCGTGAAGGGCAATATGGCCGCGCTGCTGCGGCTCGCCCGCAGCCCCTACCCCCTGCCGCTCGGCGGGCTGGCGGCGCGGCGCTCGCTGATCTCCCTGGAGAGCCTGTCGGGCGCCGTGGACGCGGTTTTGCGGGCGCCCGACACACTCCGCGCCGCGCTGATCGCCGCCGACCCGGACCCGTTGAGCTTGGCCGAGATGATCGCGGCGCTGCGCACCGGCCTCGGCCGCAAGCCCGGTCTGGTCCCGGTGCCGGCCGGGCTCCTCGGCCTCGCCTGCCGGCTGACCGGCCGGGAGGCTCTGTTCGCCCGCGTCGCGGAGGGCCTGGAAGCCCGCGCCGACGGCCTCGCGGCGCTGGGATGGCGCCCGGCCGCGCCGACCCGGGACGGGCTGGCCCGGCTGGCGCGGGACGGGGGCTGAGCGCCGCCGGCAGCCTGCCCGAGCCCACGCCCTACGTCCTGACGAGGCGCACGATCGACATGCGGATTTCGGCAATTCTCGCCCTGGGCATTGTCGCGCTCGCCGGCCCGACGCATGCGAGTGACGTTGTCTGTACCGCGCTTGCCGATGCCACGGACGGTCGCATCCTGCTCCAGCGCGGCGATTGCAGCCGGCGGGTCACGCCGGCTTCGACGTTCAAGATCGCCATCAGTCTGATGGGCTTCGATGGCGGCTTCCTCGCGGACGTGCACGACCCGGCCCTCCCGTTCCGCGAGGGCGACACCGCCTGGAATCCGGCTTGGCGGAAGACCGTCGATCCCGAGAGCTGGATCCGCGATTCGGTGGTCTGGTACTCGCAGCGGATCACACGCGCCCTCGGCGCGGATCGGTTCCGAGCCTATGTGACCCGGTTCAGGTACGGCAATGCGGACGTGTCGGGCGATGCCGGCCAAGCGGACGGTTTGACGCGAGCGTGGCTGAGTTCATCCCTGGCGATCAGCCCGCTGGAGCAGGTCGCTTTCCTGAGCCGGCTCGTCCGGCATGACCTGCCCGTCTCAGACGCGGCTCTGGCGATGACCGAAACCCTTACCCGGATCGAGGCCCCCTCGGATGGCTGGGAGATCCACGGCAAAACCGGCACCGGGTTCCCGCGCAACCCGGACAGCTCCCTCGACGAAGCGCATGGCTATGGATGGTTCGTCGGCTGGGCACGCCGCGGTCCCCAGACCGTGGCCTTCGCGCGCCTCATCCAGGACGACCGGCGCGAGGCCGGGCCGGCCGGGATCCGTGCGCGCGTGGCGATGATCGCCGAGCTGCCCCAGCTCTTTACGGAGGTGGGGCGCTGATCGCGCGGCGGCCTGCCAGGACTTTCCGTCGTGTCGGAGCCGCCGGCCCGATCAGCCGATCGCAGCGCTCGCCGCACCCGCCATAGGCCCGGCCTCGACCGCCGCCCCGGCCGGGGCAGGATTCCGCCCGGCCGGCCGTTGTGCATGGCGTTCGCGGAAATGCGGCACCGCCGCCTCGAACACGGCTTCCGCGGCTTCCCGGTCGCCCGCCGCGACGGCCGCCCGCAGCTGCGCCACCCAGGCGTCGAGCCGGGCCCGGTCGGCGAAGACCGGGCGGGCCGCCATCACCCCGTCGATACCCGGCAGGGTGACCCGGGGCTCCTCCCGGGCGAACAGGATCTCGTTGAGGCGCTCGCCGGGCCGGGCGCCGGTATAGGCAATCTCGATCTCAGCCCCCGGCTCGAACCCGGCCAGCCGGATCATGCGCTCGGCGAGTTCGGCGATCCGGACCGGCTGGCCCATCTTGAGCACGTAGACCGCGGCGCGATCCGCCTCCGGGGCGGCACGGCCCTCGCCGTCCGCGTGCGAGGCGGCCGTCAGCACGAGGTCGCAGGCCTCGCGCACGGTCATGAAGTAGCGGACCATGTCGGGATCGGTGACCGTGACCGGCCCCCCGCGGGCGATCTGCGCCTTGAACACCGGCACCACCGAGCCGACGGAGCCGAGCACGTTGCCGAAGCGCACGGCGATCAGCCGCGTGGGGTGGCCTGGGCGGGCCGACTGCTCGGCGTCGAGCGCCTGGGCGACCATCTCGGCGAAGCGCTTGGTGACGCCGAGCTGCGACACCGGCTCGATCGCCTTGTCGGTGGAGACCATCACGAGGGCCCGGGCGCCGGCCGCCACCGCGGCGTCTGCGACGTTGATCGAGCCGAACACGTTGGTCTTGATGCCCTCCTGCCAGTCACGCTCCAGGTAGGGCACCTGCTTGAGCGCGGCGGCGTGGACCACGCACTCCGGCCGGAACGCCGCGATGACCTGATGGACCCGCTCCCGGTCGCGGATGTCGGCGAGGACGCCGGTCACCGTGGCCTGGGCGGACAGGATCGCCGGGTGGCTCAGGATGCCGTGCAGGGCCGGCTCCGAGGATTCGAGCACCAGCACCGCGGCGGCCCCGAAGGCCACGGCCCGCAGGCAGATCTCGGAGCCGATCGAACCGCCGCCGCCCGTCACCACCACCCGGCGGCCGGCCAGGAACGTCTCCAGCCGCGGCCGGTCGATCGCCACGGTGGGGCGCAGGAGCAGGTCCTCGATCTCGAGCGGCGCCAGCTCGGGACCCTGCGCGCCCTCGCCGAGCCCGACCACCCGGGCGAGCGGAAGGCCGAGCCGTCGGGCGCGGGCGATGAGGTCGTCGGGGGCGGCCTCCGGCACGAGGGCGCTCGGGGCCGCCACCAGCCGCCGCACCGGCTCGCCGCCCGCCGCGAGGTCGGCGACCACGCGCTCGAGGTCCGAGAAGCCGCCGAGCACCGGAACGCCGCGCATGAACTGCCCGGTCTCGTCCGCCCGGGGCGACAGGATCCCCCGGGGCGCCAGCTTCTTCACCGAGCCCGCCTCGATGGCGCGGATCAGCACGTCGATGTCGGCGCCACGCCCGAGCAGCAGCGTCGGCACGGTGGCGGCCCGGGCGCTCGATTGCCGGGAGCGGCTGTCCTTCAGGTACCGGAACGCCAGGCGCGCGCCCCCGAGCAGAAAGATCTGCAGCACCCAGTACAAAAGGATCGCGATCTTGCCGAAGAAGTAGAACCCGTACAGGTCGGCCGAGACCAGGACCCAGTCGATCACCAGAAGGGCCAGCGCCAGGACGCTGGCGGCCCGGACGATCCCGGCGAGGTCCTGCAGCGAGGCGAAGCGCCACTTGGTCCGGTACAGCCGGAACCGGCCGTAGACCAGGCCGGCGAACAGGAGGAAGGGCGGCAGCAGGAGCGGCAGGGCGTGCAGGCGCTCGGCCAGCATGCCGCCCTGGAAGCGGAACAGGAAGGTGAGCACCACGGCGGCGGCGGTCGCCGCGAGGTCGTGGGCCACCATCACCGCGATCTTGTAGAAGCGCTGCTGCATCGGGGGCCGGATGGGGTGCCGCGCGGTATCCGCCGCGGCACCCGCCCTGTCAACGCGAGCGATCAGCGCGCAGCCGGCCGCCTCGAGGGCATCCGGCCGGCGAAACGGCCTACTTGACGATCGCGCCGGAGAAGCCGGTCTTGAAGTTCTTTTGGTAGGTCCGACCCTTGAGCGGGTAGATCTTGTCGACCAGCAGGATCCTGACGCGCTCGTTGAAATCCTCGGTCGTAACCGTTTGTGCTCGACCAGTAATAAGAGTCCGGGCCATTATCGCCTCCGCGTCGTCGCCCAGGGCACGGAATTGCGCGGAGGGTGAACTCTACATGGGGCACGGGCGACAATTTACAAAGACTTATCTTTCACGACAAAGCCCGGACTGCCGCCCCGGCCGCGTCGTCCACCCGGTCGATGTCGGGGGCGTCGATGTGCCGGTAGCGGGCCTGGATCAGCCCGAAGGCCCCGAAGGCGGCGTGGCCGGCCGCGACCAGGCCGAGCAGGATCCAGCCATAGGGCTGCGCGCGCAGCAGCGCGAAGGCTTCGGTCAGTCCCTTCGCGTCCGACGAGCGCTGGTGCCAGGCCGCCGCAACCAGGAAGCCGCCGATGATCAGGAAGGCGATGCCCCGGGCCGCGTAGCCGAAGCGGCCGACCGGGCCGGCCCAGCGCTCGCGGGCCTCGGCGTCGAGGGCGAGCCGGTCGGTGACGTCGCCCCGCCAGGCCTTGCCGAGGAACCCGAAGCCGCCGCCGATCACGCAGAGCCCGCCCAGGGCCACGAGCCAGCGGCCGAACGGCTTGGACAGGAGCCACGCGGTGCCGTCGTGCATGCCGTCGCCGCCGCTCATGCCAAGGCCGAGGCTGAGCGAGGCCGCGCTGACGGCGAGGCCGATATAGATCGCCGCGCTGACCAGGTGGGCGCCGCGCACCGCCAGCCCCTTGGCGGACGTGCCCCGCCGGTCGGCATCGGTCACGCCCTCGACGAAGCGCCAGAGCGCGAAGCCGGCAAGCCCCAGGGCGATCAGCCCGACGACCACCGCGCCGAACGGCCCGGCCAGCACCGCGCGCAGGGCATCCTTGCTGTCGCCGGCCCGGCCGCCCTGGCCGATCGCCGCGAGCAGCGCCAGGGCGCCGACCACGACGTAGACGGTCCCGCGGGCGCCGTAGCCGAAGCGGGCGATGCGCTCGATCGTGTTGCGGCCACCGGGGACGGGCCTCATGCGCGGCACCGGGCGAGTCGGGGTTCTAGATACGGCATGGGCGGGATCCGATGGCGTGGGACCGTTCAACGCCCGGATGCCCACGCGCGATCCGTTGCCGGCTCTACAGCAGGCGCCGGATCACAGGGCCGGTACGCGGCCGGATCACATCGGCGTCCGGTCCGCCCGGCCGGCCAGGGCGACGTAGAAGCCGAGCCCGTCCTGGGCCGGCAGGGTATGCAGGCGTTCGATCAGCCCGCGGCGCTTCGCGTCGAGGAGCAGGCGGCCCGCGGGCTGGAACAGGGTCTCGCCGCCGCCCTCCGGGGGCGGGTCCAGGCGGATCGCCACGGTCTTGCCCTTGGCGAAGCGGCTGCGCTCCAGCATGTCCTTGAGCGACGCCTCGGCGGTCGCCCGGTTGGTGCCGCGCAGGTCGAGCACCGATTCCGCATCCGTCACGCCGAGGGCGCCGCGTAGCTTGGCCGCGTAGAAATCTTCGAAGTGGGGCAAGTCGGTGCCTTGACGCTCTGCTGGGCCGGGGAAGCCGGCCGGTTGAGATCGGGTGCGGCCGCTCAGGATGCGAGACCGCGGTAGATGTCGGGCACGGGCACGGCGCCGTCCAGTTCCGGCAACGCGACGCTGCCGTCGGGACCCAGCGCCTGCACGCTCCAGTCGTCGCCCCGGCGCCGCCAGACCTCAACCCGGACCTCGTCGGAATAGACGATCAGCAGGACCTGCAGGCTCGGCACCGTCCGGTAGAAATCAATCTTGCGGCCCCGGTCCAGGCTCATGGTCGAGGGCGACAGCACCTCGGCGACGAGCAGCGGGTCTTCGGCGTACCCGTCCGGCAGCGATGGCCCGCAGCGCACGACCACGGCGGGGATCGGCACGAAGTCGTCCTGCACCGCACTGAGGATTCCGAGCCCCGGCATGGCGCGACAGCCCCGCGGCTCGGCGAGCGCATCCAGGCGTCCGGCCAAGTTCATGACGATGCGCTGGTGCCGCTCGCGCGGCGGCGCCATGAGCACGGGGTCGCCGTCGAGCAGCTCCCAGCGCTCCCCATCCGGGCGGCTCTCCGCCCAATGCCTGAACTCGGCAACATCCATGCGCGCTTCGCGCTTCGCGGCCAAAGCCATCGCCGCCCTCCGATCCAGGCGCGATGGTAGCACCCGCGGGCGCGGCCGCAACAGCGGTGGTTCAGAACGCCACGCGGGCGTAGACCTCGGACACCGGCAGGCCGCCACCGAGTTCCGGCAAGAGAATCGACGCGTCCGGCCCGGCGACCCGCATCGTCCAGCCGGCATCCCGGCGCCAGACCTCGATCCGGGCCTCGTCCCGAGAGACGACCAGCAGGGTCTGGAGGCTCGGGACGGTGGCGTAGAAGGCGCGCTTGCGGCCGCGGTCGTTGGTCATGGTGCCGGGCGCTCGGCGGCGCCATCAGCACGGGCCCGCCATCGCGCAGCTCCCAGCGCTCCTCGTCAGGGCGCGGCTCCACCCAGCGCCGGTATTCGGCAACGCGCATGTGCGCGACGCTCTCATGAATCGCAGAAGCCGGCGCCGGCTCAATCCGTCGGGCGCGCGGCCGCGAGGTCCGCGCCGGCCTCGAGGAAGCGCTGCGGATCGACCGGCTCGCCGTCGATCCGCGTCTCGTAGTGCAGGTGCGCCCCGGTGGAGCGCCCGGTCGAGCCGACCAGGCCAAGCACGTCCCCGGCGGCGACGCGCTGGCCGGGGCGCACGGCGATGCGGGCGAGGTGCCCGAACCGGGTGACCACGCCATGGCCGTGATCGATCTCGACCATGTTGCCGTAGCCGCCCGCGAATTCCGCGGCGCTGACCCGTCCGGGCGCGGTGGCGCGGGCGGGCTCGCCGTACTCGGCCTTGAGGTCGAGCCCGGTATGGAGCGCGAGGCCCCGGGTGAACGGATCGAGGCGGGTGCCGAACGGACTCGACACCGTGGGCTGGCCGCGTATCGGCCGGCCGAGCGGCAGCGTCGCGGCGAACTGGTGCAGGCGCACGCCGTCGTCGAGCGCCCGGCGGACGAGGGCCAACCGGGTGTCGAAGTGGGTGTCGAAGCCGGTCTCGAAGGCGATGCCGTCCAGGGCGCCGGCATCGAGGGGGACGAGCGGGCCGCCGGTGCCCGCCGCGCTGCGGTCGAAACGGTCGGGATCGAGGCCAATGCGGCCGATCAGTCCGCGAAGGCGCCGGACCGTGTCGCCGGCCCGCTCGACCAATTGGGCGAGGCGCGCGCCCTGGGCGGCCCGCACGCCGTCGAGCCGCGCTTCCAGGCGGATCAGCCCGGTCTCGGCGTCGAGGGCGCTCCGGCGGGGGAGGGCGGGGGACGGGAACCGGGCCGGCCCGCCGGCCTCGGCCGGGCGCAGGCGGAACTCGTCATCGCGCTTCGACGGCAGGGCGCCGGTGGTGAGCGGATCGGGGATCTGCGATCCGAGACCTTCCGAACCGAGACTTTGGGATCCGAGACTTTGGGATCCGAGATTTGCCAGGGCCGCCTGCCGGCGCTCCAGCTCGGCCTGACGCTCCAGCGCCGCCGCGACCCGCTCGGCCAGGCTGGATTCGGCCCCGGCCCGGTCACGGTGCGTGCGGTCGAGCCGGTCCTGCAGCTCGGCGAGCCGGGCCTCGTAGGCGTCCCGCATCGCCCCCTGGCGGGCCACGAAGCCGGCCAGCACGTCGTCGTGGAACACGACCAGGTAGGAGGCGCCGAGCGCCCACACGAAGGCGAGGGCGAGCCCGGCGGCGAGGATCTTCGGAAGCGGCGGGCGATGCATCGGGACGGCCCCGTGGGAGCCGCCATTCAGACCCGCTTAGGGTTAAGGATCCGTCGCGCCGCGCGCGCTCCGTCCGGTCAGGGCAGGGCCCGGGCGGCGTCCAGCACCGCCTCGGCATGGCCGGGCACCTTCACCTTCGGCCAGATCCGGGCGATGCGCCCCTCCCGGTCGACCAGCACGGTGGTGCGCTCCACGCCCATGTACTTGCGCCCGTACATGCTCTTCTCGACCCAGACCCCGTAGGCCTCCAGCACGCCCTTGTCCTCGTCGGAGGCGAGCGGGAAGGTAAGGCCGTACTTGCCGCAGAACTTGTCGTGGCTCTTCACCGGGTCCGGCGACAGGCCGATCACCTGCGCGTCGGCGCCCGTGAAGGCCGGCAGCAGGCCGTTGAAATCCTGCGCCTCCAAGGTGCAGCCGCTCGTATCGTCCTTCGGGTAGAAGTAGAGCACGATCTTGTGACCCCTGAGCGCCGACAGGGCGATCCGCCCTCCGCCGGAGGCGGGGAGGTCGAAATCGGGGGCCTGATCGCCTACTGATAGTGGCATCGTGCCTTCCTTTCGGCCGATTGATGGTGTGCAGTCCCGCCATGCGCGGCAGCACCATCAGGTTGCGTCGCGCCGCCCGAGCAAAACTCGGAGACGCGCCCGCTGTAAAGCGTGGCCGCGCTTCGATCCACCGGCCGCGGAGTTCCGCGCGCGAAGCCCCGGAACAAGGGTCCCGATGGCGGACGAGACGACCTTGGCAGGCAAGCCTCGGGGGACGGCGCGACGCTGGGGCGGGTTCTGCCTCGTCGGCGTGCTGACCCTGGTGCTGCTCGTCGGCGGCGGGATCGGGCTGGCGGCGCTGCGCCTGTCCAACGGCCCGCTGCAGATCGATGCCCTGTCCCGTCGGGTCGCAGCCGCGGTGGCCGAGCGGATCGGGCCGGGCTGGAGCATCGCCATCCGTGGCAGCAGCCTCGAACTCGACCGCGAGAACGCCCTGAGCCTGCGCTTCTCCGGCCTCGACATCCGCAACCCGCAGGGCGACTTGGTGGTGCGGGCGCCGCTCGCCGTGGTCAGCCTTGACCCCTGGGGCCTCCTGCACCTCAACCTGCAGCCGCGCTCGATCGAGTTCCGCGAGACCCAGACCACCGCCCTCGTGCACCGGGACGGCTCGATCGCGTTCGCGGCCTCCGAGGCCAACCACCCGGTCGACATCGAGCCGCACACGCCGCCGAGCGTGGACGACGCGCGCGGCAAGGTCTCGCCGATCTCGGCGACCCTGGCCTCGATCTTCGGGGTGGTGCTGGATTCCAGCGGCATCGTCGGCGCCCTCGACCGTGCCCGCCTGACCGATGCGCGCCTGCGGCTGATCGACGACGACGGCCGCGAGCGCGCGGTGTTCGCCCGGGTCAACGGACTGTTCGGGCGCGATCCCGTGAACGGAACCCGCAACTTCGAGTTGCGCCTGGACGGCCCCCACGGCGAGTGGCGCTTCGGCGGCTCCCTGCGCGAGGGCGGCGAGCCGCGGGATGGCAAGACGCGGGATGGGAAGACGCAGGATGGTACGCCGCAGGCGCGCTCCGGGGTGATCACCCTGGACGATCTGCCGGTGCCCGACCTGCTGCTGCTCACGGGCCAATCGAGCCTGCCGCTGACCACCGATCTCAAGCTCTCGGCCCGCGCCGACGTGAGCCTGACGGCCGGGCGGATCACGTCGATGAACGCCAAGGTCCATACCGGCGACGGCACCTTCCTGATCGAGGAGAAGGACTTCAACCCGGTCACGGTCGAGAGCCTGGACGCGACCCTGAACTGGGACGAGACCGGCCGGGTGATGTCGCTCACCGGCCTGGATTACCGGGGGGCCGGCAACGCGGTCCACCTGACCGGCGCCTGGACGGAGAGCCCGCCGGACGCCGCAACCGCCTGGACCGCGACGCTCGCGAGCCGCGACGCCGTCCTGCGCGGGGCGACCCCGCAGGACGCGCCGGTGAAGATCGACGCGATCGACGCGCAGCTCACCGGCCGCGACGGCGGCATCGCCATCGACGCGCTCAACGTGGCGGCCCCCGGCGTGCAGGGGGTGATCACCGGCACGATCGGCACCACCGCCGACGAGGGCGGCCTGACCCTGCGCATCCTCGGCCACGACGGCGAGGTCCGGACCGGGCTGCGGCTGTGGCCGGAGCATATCGCCCCGCCGGCCCGCACCTACCTGGTGGACCAGCTGCGGCGCGGCCGGATCAACGCCGTGGACATCCGCGTGAAGATGTCCGGCACCGTGCTGGCCGCTGCGACCCGGGGCGAGCCCGCCCCCGACGACGCGGTGCATATCGACTTCCGCGTCTCCGACGCGGCGCTGGACGTCACCGCCGACGCGCCGCCGGTGGTGAAGGGCAACGTCTCCGGGACCATCACCGGCCGTTCGACCACCGTGCGCAACGTGACCGCCGAGATCCACGGCCCGGACGGCCGCGGGCTCACGGTCACGGACGGCAGCTTCGTGATCCCGCAGATCACGCCGGACCGGGTCGTGGCGCAGATCGGCATGCGGCTCACCGGCGGGGCCGACGGCATGGCCTCGGTGCTCCAGGCGAAGCTGTTCAAGAGCCTGATGAGCGTCGATCTCGACCCGGCCACGATCAAGGGCAATGCCGACCTGCGCGTCGATTTCCCCCTCGACCTCAAGCACGTGCCCGACCTGCCGAGCCTGCCCGTGACCCTGTCCGGGACGCTCTCCGACCTCTCGGTCGACAAGGTGATGGGGAAGGATCGGCTGGAGGCGGGCAGGTTCACTCTGCTGTACGACCGCGGCGCCTTCACGCTGAAGGGCGACGGCCGGGTCGCGGGCGCCCCCATCTCGGTGGACATGCGCCAGCCCAAGGTCGGCCAGCCCGGCGAGGCGGTGGTCACAGTGGCCCTCGACGAGGCCTTGCGCGGCAAGAAGGGCCTGCCGACCGCACCGCAGCTGTCCGGCACCATCCCGGTCCGCGCCGTGGTGCCGATAGGCCGCCCGGGAACGGCCAAGCCGCCGATCCGGGTCGAGGCGGATCTCGCCAGGGCCGGCATCGACGGGTTGGTGCCCGGGCTGACCAAGCCGACGGGCAAGCCGGGCCGCCTCAGCTTCACGCTGGTGGATGCCGGCCAGACCTACGAGCTGCGCGACTTCGCCCTCGACGCCGCCCCGGCCTCCGCGCGCGGCAGCCTCACGATCAGCCCGGAGGGCGGCCTGGAGCGCGCCGACCTGACGAACGTCAAGCTGTCGCCGGGCGACGACCTGCGGGTGAGCCTCGACCGCACCGGCAACGGCTACAAGGTCGTGGTCCGCGGCGCGGTGGTCGATGCGCGCCCGTTCCTCAAGTCCCTGGGCGGCCCGGACGCCAAGAGCGGCAAGGAGGCGAAGGAGTCCAACCCGAAGGATGTCGATGCCGACATCCAGGTCCCGATCGTGGCGGGCTTCAACGACGAGGCGCTGACCAACGCCAACCTGCGGCTGTCGCTGCACGGCCGGACCCTGCGGGCGGCCAACATCACCGGGCGCTTCCGCGCGGCGGCGTTCGTCGCCAGCGTCGCCCGGGGCGAACGCGGCGTGCCGACGCTGGCGGTGGAGTCGGCCGATGCCGGCGCGACGTTGCGCTTCGTCGACGTCTACCGGCGGATGTATGGCGGGCGCCTCACCGCCGGGATCGGCCTCAACGACGGCCCGCAGGCCGGCGTGGTCCAGATCCGCGACTTCTCGCTCCGCAACGAGCCGGCCCTGTCGAGCATTATGGCACAGGGGCCGGAGCCCTCCGAGGCGGAGACGGTCCGCGGCCGCCGCATCGCCCCGGGCCGGGCGGCCGGCGACGTCACCTTCGACCGGATGCGGGCCAACTTCGTGCGCAGCGGCAGCCGGGTCGACTTCAGCGACGCGGCGATCTCGAACGCCGCGATGGGCTTCACCCTGTCGGGCTGGCTCGATACCGGCCGGGAGCGCACGGACATGACCGGCACCTTCGTGCCGCTCTACGGGCTCAACAACGTCGCCTCGCAGCTGCCTCTCCTCGGGCCGCTCCTCGGGGGCGGGCACAACGAGGGGCTGTTCGCCGTCAACTTCCGCGTCTCCGGCAAGCTCGCCTCGCCGGACGTGAGCGTGAACCCGCTCTCGGCGATCGCCCCGGGCTTCCTGCGCAAGCTGTTCAGCGCCGGCGGCGGCCCCTTCGCGGACGGCCTGCCACCGGTGCCGCAGGGGGAGCGGTGAGGCGTGGCCGCCGGCACGTCTTCGAGCAGCACCGTCCTTGCCGGCGGACGACTGTGAACGCGGTTGGGTCGGCATGAAAAAGCCCGGCGCGGCGGACCGCACCGGGCTGAACCCAAAGTCCCAAAGAACTACTTCTCGACGAAGGCCTTCTCGATCACGTAGTGGCCGCCCTCGCCGTGATTGCCTTCCTCGTAGCCGCCGTTGCTCAGCAGCTCGCGGGTGTCGCGGATCATGTCGGGGCTGCCGCAGAGCATGAAGCGATCGTTCTCCACCGACATCGCCGGCAGGCCGATATCGGCAAACAGCTTGCCCGAGACCATCAGGTCGGTGATCCGGCCGCGGTTGCGGAACGGCTCGCGGGTCACGGTGGGGTAGTAGATCAGCTGGTTCGAGATCATCTCGCCCAGGAACTCGTGCTTGGGCAGGGACTCGTTGATCGTCTCGCCGTAGGCCAGCTCTTGAACCTGACGGCAACCATGGACCAGCACGACTTTCTCGAACCGGTCGTAGGTCTCCGGGTCCTTGATGATCGACAGGAACGGCGCGAGCCCCGTGCCGGTGCCGAGCAGGTAGAGGTTGCGGCCCGGCAGCAGGTTGTCGAGCACCAGGGTGCCGGTGGGCTTCTTGCCGACGATGATCGGGTCGCCGACCTTGAGGTGCTGGAGCTTGGAGGTCAGCGGACCGTCCTGCACCTTGATCGAGAAGAACTCGAGCTCCTCCTCGTAGTTCGCCGAGACCACCGAGTAGGCGCGCAGCAGCGGCCGCCCCTCGACCTCGAGGCCGATCATGGTGAACTCGCCGTTGCGGAACCGGAACGCCGGATCCCGCGTGGTGCGGAACGAGAACAGGTTGTCGGTCCAGTGATGCACCGACAGAACGCGCTCCTCGTAGAACTTGCTCATCGACGGATCAGTCCTCGAATCCTCTGATGCTCGGCCCATGCCCCCGATGAATCAGGGCGCATGGGGTTCGGCGGGCGACCGCCGCCCCGCGGCTGCGGGGGCGACCCCCGGGAGCGATCTCGCCGGGATCCGGACGTCGAACCCCTGATCGGATGCTTCTTTCGCAGTTGCAGCACGCTCGTCAAGGCGCACCAGGATCACACCTGCCGGAGAAGTGAATCGCCTGGAATCGTTCGAATATTTAACCGGCGGTGACCGGCCGCAGCGGCTTCAGCCCCGCCTCGATCTCCGCGCGGCGCGGCTCCAGGAACGGCGGCAGGGCGAGGCGCGCGCCGAGACTCTCCAACGGCTCGTCGGCGGTGAAGCCCGGCCCGTCGGTGGCGATCTCGAACAGGATGCCGTTGGGCTCGCGGAAATACAGGCTGCGGAAATAGTAGCGGTCCACCGGCCCGCTGCTCGGCACCCGGGCGGCCTTCAGCCGGTCGGCCCAGGCCTGGTAATCCGCATCGGGGATGCGGAAGGCGACGTGGTGGACCGCGCCCGCACCCTGCTGCGCCGGCGGGGCGGCGTCGGCGAGGAGCTGAACCTCGGCGGCCGGGCCCCCCGACCCCATGGCGTAGACCTCGACCGGGCCGTCGCCGGTCTCGAAGCGCCGCGACAGGCGCATGCCGAGCAGATCGGTCAACACGGCAGCGGTGCGGGAAGGGGCCGGCACGGACAGCCGGATCGGGCCGAGGCCGCGGATCTGGTAGGCCGCCGGCACCGGGGAGGCGTCCCACGGGTGCTCCGGGCCGGTGCCGCCGTCATCGACCAGGGCGAGGCGCTGGCCCTCGGGATCCTCGAAATCCACGGTGAGGCGTCCGTCACGCAGCGCGGGCTCGGCCGCCACGGCACCGGCATCGCGCAGGCGCATGTGCCACCACGCCACCGCGCCCTCGCCCGGCACGCGCAGGTGGGTGCGGGTGATGCTGTTCGAACCGCGCCGCTCGGGGGGCGCCGGCCAGTCGAAGAACGTGATGTCGGTGCCCGGGCTCGCCAGGCCATCCGCGTAGAACAGGTGATAGGCCGAGACGTCGTCCTGGTTCACGGTCTTCTTCACCAGCCGTAGGCCGAGCGTGCCGGTGTAGAACGCCACGTTCTCCGCGGCGCGGGCGGTCACCGCGGTGAGGTGATGGATGCCGGTGAGTTGCATGGCTTTTCGTATGGGCCCCGCTTTGAGGCGCCTCAGGTGGGGTTCGGACGACGGCGTTGCGAGCGCAAAGCTGGATTGCAGTGGGCGTAAGGGGGTAGACTGCGATGCCCCACGCCTCTGGGAGACACCCGATGGCCGTCGCGTACGAGACCGACACCGTCCTGCCGCCGCTGCATCCCGGCGAGGTGCTGCGCGAGGACTTCCTGATTCCCCTTGGCCTGTCGGCCGGCACGGTGGCGCGGGCCTGCCGGGTCCCGCGGACCCGGATCGAACGGATCGCCGCCGAGCAGATCGGAGTCTCGACCGACACGGCGCTGCGTCTTAGCCGCTATTTCGGCACGAGCGCAGAGTTCTGGCTCAACCTCCAGCGTCAGTACGAGGTGGAGACGCTGAGCCTCAGCATCGGGCCGGAGATCGCGCGGATCGCGCCGCTCGCCCCCGCGGCGGCCTGAACCTCAGAGCCCCACCGGCCGGCCGGCGGCCACCACCAGCATCTTCCCGTCCGCAAAAGTCCGGGCGGCGGCGCGGCGGATGTCGGCCTGGGTCACGGCCGAGACCAGGGCGTTGCGGCGGGCGATGTAGTCCATACCCAATTCCTCGAAGGCGATCTGCACCAGTTGGTGGGCGATCTTGGTCGAGGTGTCGAAGCCCAGCGCGTAGGAGCCGGTGAGGTAGTCCTTGGCCTTCTGCAGCTCGTCGTCGTCAGGGCCATCCGTGATCAGCCGGCCGATCTCGTCGCCGATCACCGACAGCGCCTCGCCGACGCGCTCGTTCTTGGTGGCGGTGTAGCCCCAGGTCATCGCGGCCGAGCGGTGGCTGACCAGCGAGGTCCCCACCGAGTAGGCCAGGCCGCGCTTCTCGCGCACCTCCTGGAACAGGCGCGAGGTGAACGCGCCGCCGCCCAGGATGTGGTTCAGGACGTAGGCCGGGATGAAGTCCGGGTCGCGCCAGGGCACGCCGGCCATGCCGAAGCGGATCACCGATTGCGGCACGTCGAGGTCGACCACGATGCGCCGGCCGAGATCCTGCACCTCGGTCCGCGGCACCGCCTTCAGCGTCCCGGCTTCGGGCAGGGCCCCGAAGGCGCGGTTCAGGCCCTCGGCCAGCTGCTCGGCCCCGATGGCGCCCACCGCCGCGACCTTCACCCGGCCGCGCCCGATGATGCGGGCATGCATCTCCAGGAGGTCGTCCCGGGTGATGGTGGCGACGCTCTCGACCGTGCCCGAGGAGGGCCGGGCATAGGCGTGGCCGGCGAACGCCTCCTTGAAGAACCGGCGCGAGGCCAGCACGCCCGGGTCGTTCTGCTGGTAGCGCAGGCCGGCGATGACCTGGCCCCGGACGCGCTCGATCGCGTCCGGGTCGAGGCGCGGCTTGGCCAGCGCCAGGGCGAGGAGCGCGATGCCCTCGTCGGCGTGCTTGACCAGCATCTTGAGCGAGCCGCCGACCGCGTCGGGGCCGGCATGGAAGGACAATTCGATCGCCCGGGCGGCCAGCCGCTCCTGGAAGGCGTCGGAGGTGAGGTCGCCCGCGCCCTCGTCGAGGAGCCGGGCCAGCATCTGAGCGCAGCCGGCCTTGCCGGCGGGATCCTGGGCGGCACCGCCCTCGAACGTGAAGGCCAGCGCGATCATCGGCACCACGGGGGATTCGACGTGCCACGCCTCGATGCCCGCGGCGGTCGTCACCGGCAGGGCCGTGGTGGGCGAGCTGGCGGGGGCGGCGGTGTCGACCAAGTGCTCGGCGACGCTCATGGGAACCTCATTGTCTTATCGTGTCACGGGCGGAGGCGGAGCAAGCTCTCGTCCTGACGCAGGTCCCGGCGGCGCGAGAAAGAGCCCGCCGGGCCGCGCCCGAAGGAACTACTCCGCGGCCATCGCGACCGGGGCGTCGGGGTCCTGAGCCTTGGTCAGGTAGCCGGTGACCGAGCGGGCCGGGGTCAGCCAGCGCTCGGCGGCCAGCTTGAGGCGCTCCTGCGAGACCGCCTCGATGTCGGTCGGCCAGCGGCGGACCTCCTCGATGGTCTCGCCGATCGCCAGCGCGGAGCCGTAGATCCGGGCGAGCGAGGACTGGCTGTCGGAGGAGTAGACGGTCTCGGCGACCAGCCGGGTCTTGGCCCGCTCGATCGCCTCGGCGCCGAGCGCCTCCGCGGGGGCGCGGCGCAGGATCTTGTCCACGGCCTCCTCCAGCGCCTCCAGGGAGACGCCCTCGGCCGGCACCGCGTAGACGGAGAACCGGGTCTCGTCGATCGCCGAGCCCATGTACCAGGCGCCGGCATTCACCGCGAGGCCGGTCTCCATGACCAGCTTGCGGTAGAGGTAGGAGGTCGACCCGCCGCCCAGCACCTCGGCCAGCAGCTCGAGGTCGTGGCAGCCGCCGTCGCGGGCGGTGATGCAGGAGGGGGTCAGGTAGAGCCGCTGCAGGGTCGGCTGCTCGACCTTCGGGTCGGCGACCGCGACCCGCCGCAGGGCCTTGGGCTCGGGCTCGCGCGCCCGCAGGCGCTCGGGACGGGTGCCCTGGGGGGCGACGCGCCCGTAGGTCTCGTCCGCGAGCCTGCGGACCTCGTCCGGGGTCACGTCGCCGGCCACCACCAGGATCGCGTTCTCGGGGGTGTAGAAGCGCTTGTAATAGGCCAGCGCGTGCTCGCGATTCAGGCCCTCGATCTCGTGCATCCAGCCGATGATCGGGATCCCGTAGGGGTGGTGCACGAACAGCGAGGCGGCCATCGCCTCGGAGAGCTGGGCGGAGGGGTCGGTCTCGACCCGCATGCGCCGCTCCTCCAGAACCACGTCGCGCTCGGGGGCGACCACGGCGTCGTCGAGGACGAGGCCGCCCATGCGGTCGGCCTCGAACGCCATCATGGTGCCGAGATGGTCGCGGGCGACCCGCTGGAAATAGGCGGTGTAGTCGTAGCTGGTGAACGCGTTCTCCTGGCCGCCGAGGCCCGAGACCGCCTTCGAGAAGGCCCCCACCGGGTGCTTCTCGGTGCCCTTGAACATCAGGTGCTCGAGGAAGTGGGCGATGCCCGACTGGCCCAACGGATCATCGGCCGAGCCGTTGCGATACCAGATCATGTGGGTCGCGACGGGGGCCCGGTGATCGGGCACCACCACCACGTCGAGGCCGTTGTCGAGGGTGAAGGCCGTGACTTCGGGTCCGCCCGCCTCGGAGCGCCCGAACGGCGCGGCCTCGCCCCGGCCGGCGCTGCCGCCGTAGGGCGAGCCCGGACGCGGCGGGAAGAGGGTGGGCGTCGCCTTCCTGAACAGGTGCATTCCGCTTTCCTTTTGCCGGCCCCGTGCCGGCGACGCCCCTGACCGGAACGCCCGCGTGGATCGGGGCCGTCCTCGTCTCCGGCCGGCAAGAGCCGTACCGGGACAGACATGCCATGTTGCCATGCCGGGCCGCCGTTGCAACGGCGCCACAGCCTGATGGTTACTGCTGGGCCCGCTGGCGCTGGTAGGCCCGGGGGTCGGCCTCGTCGCGCTCGCGGCTGGCGTTGTTGATCGGGTCCCGCGACGGCGGCTGGGCCAGCTTCTTCGGAGATTGCCGGTAGCCGGTGGGCGGATCGGTCAGGATGTCCCGGGCCGGCTCGACATCCGAGGGCTCGGCGTTGGCGCTCTTGCCCTTCAGCAGGTCGAACGGGCTGAGCAGGCTGTCGTCGCGGTTGGTGTCGCCCGGCTTGCGCTCGGCCTCGGTGGTGACGCTCGCCCCGGCGCGGCGGCCGTTGCGGATCTCGTCCACCGACAGGGTGGCGTTGTTGTCGTCGTAGCGGCCGCGTGCCTGGTTGCCCACCGGGCGCCGCCGCTCGGCGGCCGCGCGCTCGCGCTCGACGATCTCGGGATCCTTGGGCCAGGCGGTGCTGGTGGAGCGGGCCCGGGGCTGCGGCAGGACCTTGCCGTCGAGCTTGGGCGGCATCACCAGCGGCGGGCGCTCGTGATAGTCGATCGGGTCCTGGCGCTTCTCCAGGAGGCCGATGCCGGAGAGCGCGTCGCGCATGAACTCGCCGCGCTCCTGCGCCTGCGCGCCGCCGGCCAGCAGCGGCGCCAACGCGACCGCGGCGGAGAGGATGAGACGAAGCCTGCGATGCCCGGTCATGCTGCCTCACGGGTTCCGGCCGGAAATCCGGCGCGGGGATGGCCGCCACGCGGCCTGATCCGACAGGTCCCGGCGTGGGACCGGTTTCCGGCGATCGTATGGCGCCTTGACCGCATCGCACCAGAGCCTTGAGGCAACTGGGGCCTGTGTGTTGCGCGAATCATAGGCGAGGGGCCGTATCGGTCCGGGCGGGGCCGGTCTTGGCCGGATCCTTGGACGTACCGCGCCCGGCTGGGCTCAGGCTGTCGAGGACCAGCCCGATCACCCCGGCGACGATCGCCGCGTCGGCCACGTTGAACACGTACCAGGACCAGCCGCCGGCATGCAGGTGGACGAAGTCGAACACCGCCCCGTAGGCGGCCCGGTCGATGGCGTTGCCGAGCGCGCCGCCGACGATCAGCCCCAGCGCCACGGCGAGCAGCCGCGACCCGGCCCGGGTCATCCAGATGCCGAGGCCGAGCGCGGCGGCGAGCGACAGGATCACCAGGAACCAGCGCCCGAACCCGCTCTCCTGCTGGAACAGGCCGTAGGAGACGCCCCGGTTCCAGACCACCACGAAGTCGGCGAACGGCGCCAGCCGCCACGGCTGGGTCAGCACGAGGTCGGTGCCGAAATAGAGCCCGAGCTTGGAGGCCTGGTCGAGGACCAGGGTGAGGAACAGGGCCAGCAGGCCGGCGCGGGTGGGGGTCATGGGCGGGGACCGGACACACGCGCCTCTCCCTCCCCCCTCTGCGGGGGAGGGTACCCTGCGAAGCAGGGGGGGAGAGGGGCAGCGCGACGCTTCAGGGTTTCACGCGTGTCGCGCGCTTTCCGGACACGGCGCTCCCCTCTCCCGACTCTCGCTGACGCGAGGCCCACCCTCCCCCGCAGAGGGGGGAGGGAGGCGTCGGCGGTGTAGGCGCCCAAAACCCTCACGCCGCGCTCGCCTCCGGGTGCGCCGCGTCCCACTCGCGCAGGGCCTGGGCGTCGCGGGGGGTGACGTCCGGGTAGTCCGGGTCGCCGCCCACCGTCGGGGTGACCCGCCAGGAGCGGACGCATTTGCGCCCCTCGGCCAGGGTCGGCACCACGGCCACGCCGCGCACCTCGTCGAGCCGGAACGCCTCCGCCGGGCCCTCACCGGCCTCCACCGTGATCGCGGAGGTGATGCAGGTGTCGGCGAAGTCGCAGCCCTCCAGGGCGGCGAGCAGCTCGGGGTCCCCGACGTAGACAGTCGGGGCCGCCTCCAGGCTCGCGCCGATGCGCTTGGCCGCACGCTCGACCTCCAGGGCACCGGTCACGGCCCGGCGCACCTTCCGGATTTTCTGCCAGCGCTCCGCGAGGGGGACGTCGAGCCATTCGGCCGGGGTCTCCGGCAGGGTCTGGAGATGCACCGAGCCGTCGGCGGACGGGTAGCGCTCGAGCCAGGCCTCCTCCGCCGTGAAGGCGAGCACCGGCGCCAGCCAGACCACGACCCGGCGGAACGTCTCGTCGATCACCTGTAGGGCCGCCCGGCGGGTCACCGACGAGATCGGGTCGCAGTACAGCGCGTCCTTACGCACGTCGAAGTAGAACGACGACAGGTCGCCGGTCATGAAGCCGTTGAGCAGCGCCACGACCCGTTTGGTGTCGTAGGTCGCGTAGGCCTCACGGATCTCGCCGTCGAGCTCGGCCAGCCGGTGCAGGATCAGCCGCTCCAGCTCCGGCATATTTTGGAACGCGACGTCATCCCCCTGGATCCGATGCGCCAGGGAGCCGAGCATCCAGCGCAGGGAGTTCCTGAGCTTCCGGTAGGTCTCCGCGAACGTCTTGATGATCTCCGGGCCGATCCGCAGGTCGTCGGTGTAGTCGGAGGCGGCGACCCACAGGCGCAGGATGTCGGCGCCCGAATCCTTGATGATGCTCTGCGGCGCGACGACGTTGCCCTTCGACTTCGACATCTTCAGGCCCTTGCCGTCGAGCACGAAGCCGTGGGTCAGGACGATGTCGTAGGGCGCCCGGCCGCGGGTGCCGGAGGATTCGAGCAGCGAAGACTGGAACCAGCCCCGGTGCTGGTCGGAGCCCTCCAGGTACATCACCCGGTCCTGGCCGCCGTCGCGGACGCGCCGCACGCCGGCGAGCGCCGGGAACGCCTCCGGATCGTCCAGCACGAAGGCATGGGTCGAGCCGGAATCGAACCAGACGTCGAGGACGTCCGTCACCTTCTCGTAGGCGGCCGGGTCGTGGTCCGGGGCCAGGAAGCGCTGCGCCGCGTCGTCCCGGAACCAGGCATCGGCGCCCTCTTCCTTGAAGGCGTCGCGGATCCGGGCGTTGACGCCTTCGTCCTTGAGGATCTCGCCGCTCTCCCGGTGGACGAACACAGTGATCGGCACGCCCCAGGCGCGCTGGCGCGAGACCACCCAGTCGGGCCGATTGCCGACCATGCCGTTGATGCGGTTTTTTCCTTGGGGCGGCACCCACTGGGTCTCTTCGATGCTCTGGAGCGCGACCTCCCGCAGCGAGCGGTTGCCCAGGCTGTCCACCGGCCGATCCATGGCGATGAACCATTGCGGGGTGTTCCGAAAAATCACCGGCTTCTTGGAGCGCCAGGAATGCGGGTACTGGTGGCGCAGCACGCCGCGGGCGACCAGCGCCCCGACCTCGGTGAGCGCGGCGATGACCGCCTTGTTGGCGTCGCCCTTCTCGCCCTTGTCGGTGAGCACCCGGGTGCCCTCGAAGCCCGGCGCGGCCTTGGTCAGGGCGCCGTCCGCATCCACCGTGTACGGGATCGCCGGGTCGATGCCGCGCTCCTGCAGCAGCCGGCCGCTGGACATCCAGAGATCGAAATCCTCGCGGCCGTGGCTCGGCGCCGTGTGGACGAAGCCGGTGCCGGATTCGTCGGTCACGTGGTCGCCGTCGAGCATCGGCACGGCGAAGTCGTAGCCGCGGCCCTTGAGCGGATGCGCCAGGGTGAGGCCTGACAGCGTCTCCGGCCGCACGTCGGCGACGCGCTCGAACGCCTCGACCCGGGCCGCCTTGAACACCGTCGCGGCCAGGCTGTCGGCCAGCAGGTAGGTCTGCCCGGGGGTGGCCCAGTTCTCGGCCGGGGCCTGCGTGACGCGGTAGAGCCCGTAGGCGATTTTCTTGGAGTACGCGACGGCGCGGTTGCCCGGCATGGTCCAGGGGGTGGTCGTCCAGATCACCACGCGGGCGTCTTTCAGCGCCGCATCGGCCCCGTCATCGGCTCCTTGCCGGATCGGGAACGCGACGAACACGGTGTCGCTGACATGCTCCTCGTACTCGACCTCGGCTTCTGCGAGGGCGGTCTTCTCGACCACCGACCACATCACCGGCTTGGAGCCGCGATAGAGCTGGCCGCTCATCGAGAACTTCATCAGCTCGTCGGCGATCACCGCCTCGGCCGGGTAGGCCATGGTCGCGTAGGGGTGGTCCCAGTCGCCGGTGACGCCGAGGCGCTTGAACTCCGCCCGCTGCACGTCGAGCCAGTGGGCCGCGAAGGTCCGGCATTCCTGCCGGAACTCGATCACCGGCACGTCGTCCTTGTTGCGGCCCTTGGCGCGGTACTGCTCCTCGATCTTCCACTCGATCGGCAGGCCGTGGCAATCCCAGCCCGGGACGTAGTTGGCGTCGAGGCCGAGGGCGCCGGCCGAGCGCACCATCACGTCCTTCAGGATCTTGTTGAGCGCCGTGCCGATATGGATGTTGCCGTTGGCGTAGGGCGGCCCGTCGTGCAGCACGAAGCGCGGCCGGCCCGAAGCGGCGGCGCGGATCTTCCCGTAGAGGTCGATCGCGGCCCAGCGCTCCAGCAGCAGCGGCTCCCGGGTCGGCAGGCCGGCGCGCATCGGAAACTCGGTGCGCGGCAGGAACAGGGTCTTGGAATAGTCGCGGGCAGCCGCGGTCTCGGGGGTGGTCATCGGATCTCGCATCGGCGGTCGGGCCGGCGGCAATGGGCCGGCAAGGGCAGGGCGGGCGGCAGCAGGATCCCGGACTTCCGCGCGGCCTCGCCGAAGCGGGCACTCATTTACGCGGAGGCCGGGCCAATAATTCGAAGCCTGCGGCCCAGGCCGCGAAGAGCATGCGAAGCGAACATGACCCGTTCTCTAGCAGCGGCCCCTTCCCGATGCCAGCGGGCGGCCCTGCGAGGCCTGATGAGACCTTTCGGCGCTTGAACCGTTGACCGGTACGTCCTCCGCGACGCGCACGTCGCGGAACTCGTCCCGAACGACGACCAGGAGTTGACCATGAAGAAGCTGATGATCGCCGCCCTCGCCCTCGCCCCGCTGGCCTTCGCCACCGGCGCCGAAGCCCAGGGCACGGCCAGGGGCGCCCAGCGCGGCGTCGAGGACGGCTCGGCTGCGGCTGGCCCGGTCGGCGGCGTCGTGGGCGGCGCGGTGGGCGCGGCCACCGGCACCGTCGGCGGCGTGCTCGGCACCGATCCGGATCCGGCCCGCCGCGCCCGCGAGAACCGCCGCGAGGAGCGCATGGACCGCCAGGAGCGCATGGGCCGCTAAAGCCCCGCCTCGGACATCGGCCGGTCGCCCTCAGGCGGCCGGCCTGTCCCGCCGGATCGTCTCCTGCGCCAGGAGATAGAGGCCGGAGCCAACCACGATCATGGCGCCGGCGACCGTCCAGCGGCTCGGCACGTCGCCGAACAGCAGGAAGCCCAGCGTCACGGACCACAGCAGCTGCGTATAGATGAACGGCGCCAGCACGTTGGCCGGCGCGCGGGCATGCGCCATCACCAGCAGCCAGTGCCCGAGCGTGCCGAACAGCGCGACCCCGACCAGCAGCGCCCAATGGGTCAGGCTCGCCGGGTTCGTCCAGATCCAGGGCAGGAGCGGCGCCATCAGCGCCAAGCCCGCCAGCCCGGTGTAGAACATGGTGGTGGCGGTGGAATCGTAGGCCGCGAGCTTGCGCGTGATGATCGCGTAGAAGGCGTAGACCACGACGTTGGCCACGCACAGCAGGGCGGCCGGGTGCATCCCGCCGAGGCCCGGGCGGACGATCACCAGCACGCCCAGGAACCCGACGCCGATCGCGGCCATCCGGGCCCGCGACGACCATTCGCCGAGCAGCGGCCCGGCCAGCAGCGCCACCGTGAGCGGGGCGGCGAACTGGATCGAGATCGTCTCGGCAAGCTGCAGGTAGCGCAGGGCCAGGAAGTTCAGGGCCGTGGAGGCGAACAGCAGCAGCGAGCGCACGATCTGCAGCGTCAGCCGCCGGCTCTTCACCACCCCGGGCGTGCGCACCGGGTTGATGAACAGCGAGATCATCGCGACGCTGGCGGCGTAGCGCATGAAGGTGGTGACCAGCGGGTCGACCTCGGCCCGCGCCAGCGTCTTGGCGCAGGCGTCGAGGCTCGCGAAGAAGGCGACCGCGCCGCACATCAAGGCGATGCCGACGATCCGCCGGCGGTGCGCGAGGTCGGGTGACGGGACCGCACGCGCGGAGGCCCTGTCGTTGGCGACGGATGTCGCGACCTGCGTGCTCATGCCTGCCAAATCTCGGTGGAGGCCTGCTTATCTGCCACGCGTGCACCCGCCGCGGCACCCGCCGCCGCGCAGGGGAACCATGCAGCCGGCACGGCGTCGGGCGCCGATGCCGGGCTCAGCGCTTGGCCGCGACCTTGTCGGCGGCCGCCGTCTTCGTCGCCGTCTTGGCGACCTTGGCTTTCGCCGGGGCCGCTCCGGCGATCAGCGCGGCCAGATGCCCCTGGTCCAGGCCCGCGGCCGGAGCCGGCACGGGGGCCGGCGCGAGGGCGGCAGCGCTCGCGGGCCGGCGCGGCTCGATCGAGCCGGTCGCGGCTGGATCGGGCAAGCTGGCAAAGGCCGCGATCGGACTCGCGGGGGTGGATTCGCGCTGCACGCGCAACGTCCAATGGGCGGCGGTCGAGAGAGCGGCGATCCCGAGGATCGCCTTGATGCCGCCGGTGAGCAGGGCTCGCATGGTGGTCAGGCCCGAAAGAACGCGGTTACGCCGGACCGGATCCCGGCCCTATCGCATCATCGCGCGGGAGCGTGAACGAAGCTGCAACCGCCTGGCGTTGCATCGTCCCGGATCGGGGCAGGGCGCCGGATCGGGCGAGGCGTCGGATCGGGCTGCCCGGATGCCGCCGCGGGCACCTGTCGACGCCGATAGCGAACGGAAATCTTTGTGGGCCTTGCGCCGAGCCCGCGGTTCCTGTTCCCCGCGCTCCCGACACTCCTGCAGCGACTCGGCCCACTGAGCCTCACAGGATTGGTCCAGAGAACTGGTCCGAACCACCCCGTCACTGCCGGCCCCGCTACCATGCAGGCCCGAGCGGGCTCGCGAAACCTTCAGGCGCATCGGCCGCGGGAGACCGCTCGTGTAGAGAATGGCAGCCAAGCCGGCAACAGAGCGACGGCCGATTCGGCGCCCCCGCGGCGATCAGCGCGCCGCAGCGGCCGCGGCGAAGCGCATCAGCGCGGCGATCTCGGTGTCCTCCGACCCCGCAGCCAGGCGCGCGTAAAGATCGGCAAAACCTGAAAACACCTGTCGCCCAGCCGCGTCCGGCCCGAGGAAATCGGCGATCTCGCCCATCTCGGGTGCCCAGCGATAGGCCTTCGGCGCCATGTCGGGCAGGGCCTTGGCGAACCGGGCGAGCAGCGCCGGTTCGTTCTCGGCGAGCTCGTCGAGCAGCGCGGCGCCGGCGCCGGCACGCTCGGCCGCCAGGACCATGAGGGCGGCCAGCGCCGTCAGGCCCTTGTTGAGGCCGGCATAGCTCATCTTGAGGCTGGAGGCCGCGCCGACCGGCCCGGGGCAGACGCGCAGGTCCAGCCCGAACGCGCGCAGGGCCATCGCCGGCGCGGTATCGTCCCCGGAGACGTAGACGCGGGGCCCCATGCTGCCGGGCTTCGGCGGCAGGCCCAGGATCGCCCCGTCGAGGAAGGGCGCGCCCGTCGCCGCAACGATCCCAGCGATGCGCCCGACCGTGTCCGGACTGACGGCGTTGGCGTCGATGTAGACCGGCTTGCGCCGCGCCGCCGTGAGTACGGAGGCGAGGCGGTGAGCCAAGGCCTCCGCGTCGGCGGGCGGCACGATCGACAGCAGGATGTCGGCGGCCGCGAGGTCGGCCAGATCGGCATCGACCAGGCCGGCGGCCTCGGCGCGTGCCCGGCTCGCCGCGCTGCGCCCCGCGAGCGCGGTCAGCACGCGGGCGCCGTGCTCGACCAGCCGCGCCCCGATGGCGCTGCCCATGGCGCCAGGGGCGATCACCGCGATGGTGGGCATGGGAGGCTCCGAAAATGCGCTGCCGGGACAATGGTAGCCGGCGCGCTCACGATGTCATCACGTGCTCCACGATCCGGGATCGCCTTTACGATCACACGGCACGCCGATAATCTTCCAAGCATGGCCCATCGTGCAGAGCATCCGCCCGAGCAGCCCAGGCATTGGCGCCTCCAGGACGCCAAGAGCCGGTTTGGCGAACTCGTTCGGCGAGTCAGGAGCGATGGCCCGCAGCATGTGACTGTCCAAGGCCGGGAGGCCGTCGTCGTGATCTCCGCTGAGGAGTTCCGTCGGCTCACCGGACCTGCGACGGGCCAGTCGCTCATCGATGCGCTGCAAGCCTCACCCCACCGGGACATCGATCTTGAGCCCGAATCTGTGGTGATGCCGGTTCGCGATGTCGGCTTGTGACTCGCTGGCTGCTCGATACCAACGTCCTGTCTGAGTTACGCCGTCCGCGACCCGAGCAGAGGGTCGTGGCCTTCGTCGCCGCCCAACCGCTCGACCCCCTCTTCGTGAGCTGCGTAACGCTCGCAGAACTCCGCTTCGGGATCGAGCGGCTCGCTGACGGAGCCCGTCGGACGGACCTGGCCGATTAGCTCGCGCACCGGCTCAGGCCGATGTTCGAGCGACGCATCTTGCCCCTCGACGAAGACGTGATCGTGCACTGGCGATTTCTGGTCGAAGAGGGCCGGCAACGCGGGCACACGTTCTCGCAGCCGGACCTGCTGATCGCCGCAACGGCCCTGGATGCAGGACTGACACTAGCCACGAGAAACACCTCGGACTTCGCGCAGACCGGCGTCCCGATCTTCAATCCATGGACCGGCCCGCTCCCTTGAGTCTTGCGTAGGGGCGGGACTTACCGCAGCGAGCCGCAGAACCGCTGGATGCGCCGGCAGGCCTCCTCCAGCACGGCGTTGGAGGTGGCGTACGAAATGCGCAGGTTCGGGCCGAGCCCGAAGGCCGAGCCGTGCACGGCGGCCACGCCCTCGGCCTGGAGCAGCTCGGTGACGAAATCCTCGTCGGTCTCGATGGTCTTGCCGGATTCGGTCTTCTTGCCGATCAGCGCCGCGCAGGACGGGTAGACGTAGAAGGCGCCCTCCGGCGTCGGGCAGGTCAGGCCGTTGGTCTGGTTGAGCATCGACACGACGAGGTCGCGCCGGCCCTGGAACGCCGCCCGGAACTTCGCCAGGTGGTCCTGGGGGCCGTCGAGGGCAGCCACGGCCGCCCATTGCGCGATCGTGCTCGCCCCGGAGGTCTGCTGTCCCTGGACGAAATCCATCGCCTTGATCAGCGTCTCCGGCCCGGCCGCGTAGCCGATCCGCCAGCCGGTCATGGCGTAGCCCTTCGAGACGCCGTTCATGGTCAGCGTGCGCGCGATCAGCTGCGGCTCGACCTGGGCCGGGGTGACGAAGGCGAAGTCGCCGTAGGTCAGGTGCTCGTAGATGTCGTCGGTCAGGATGTGGACGTCGGGATAGCGCAGCAGCACGTCGGTGAGCGCCTTCATCTCGTCGCGCGTGTAGGCGGCCCCGGATGGGTTCGACGGCGAGTTGAGGACAATCCACTTGGTCTTGGGCGTCAGGACCCGGTCGAGCTCTTCGGCCTGAAGTTTGAAGCCGTGCTCCATGTCGGTGTCGGCGAAGACCGGCGTGCCGCCGCAGAGCCCGACCATCTCGGGGTAGGACACCCAGTAGGGGCGGGGGATCACCACCTCGTCGCCGGGGTTCAGGGTCGCCAGGAAGGCGTTGTAGAGCACCTGCTTGCCGCCGGTACCCACGATGGTCTGCGAGACCTTGTAGTCGAGCCCGTTCTCACGCTTGAACTTGCGCACGATCGCCTCGCGCAGGGGCGCGATGCCCGAGACCGGCGGGTAACGGGTCTCGTTGCGGTGGATCGCCTCGATCGCGGCCTGCTTGATGTGGTCCGGCGTGTCGAAATCCGGCTCGCCCACCGACAGGCTGATGACGTCGACGCCGGAGGCCTTCAGGTCACGGGCCTTCTGAGTCATCACGATGGTCGCGGACGGCTTCACCCGCGAGAGGACGTCGGCGAGGAGAGCCATGATGTGTCGATCTCCGTGAGGGCGAGGCGATCTCGGGCGCCCGCGATGCGGCCGGGACCCTAGGCCGACGGTGCGGTGCGGACAAGGCTGCGCGGCAGCCCGGTTTTCATGCTAGGATCGTGCCGATCCGAAGAGGCCGAGTGAAGAGGCCGAGTCATGCCACCCGCCGAGACGATCAGCGTCACGCTGCCTCCCGAGACGGTCCGCACCCTGCGCGAGCGCGTCGAGGCCGGCGAATACGCCTCGCTCGGCGAGGTTTTGGAGGACGCGGTGCAGGCTTGGCAGAGCCGGCGCCAGGAGGATGCCGAACGTCTCGACGCGATGCGCGCCCGCATCCGCCGCTCCCTCGACGACCCGCGGCCGCCGCTGAGCGTCGAGGAGGTCCGAGCTCACATCAAGGCCCTTCATGCCGAGACCGTGAAGGCCCACCGGAATGCGACGCCTTAGGGTCGTCTTCCGTGCGGAAGCCGAGTTCGATCTGCTGCAGATCTACCGTTGGGTCTACGAGGCGAGCCGCGACCCGAGCGTTGCCGACCGGTTTCTGAACCGGCTCGTCAGCCGCTGTGAACGTGTCGGCGACGCACCCCATGGTGCTCGCCCGCGCGACGATTTGGAGCCCGGGTTGCGGACGGTATCGTTCGAACGATCCGCTGTGATCGCTTATCACGTCAACGGCGATCGGGTGGAGATCGTCAACGTCTTCTACGGCGGCCGAGACTTCGAGACCCTGTTTCAGGGCGGGGATCAAGCAGGCGGGACGAACTGAGAGCGACCTGCGTCGCGTGCAGCACGGGCATCGGCCCCTCGACGGGCCCTCGCACCGGCCAGCCCGCCTCCCTATCTCCCAACCATGACACCGCTCTCCGTCCTCGACCTCTCCTTCGTCAGCGCCGATTCGACCCCGGCGCAGGCGCTGCACGACACGCTGGCGCTCGCGCGCCACGTCGACGGTCTCGGCTACCGGCGCTACTGGCTGGCCGAGCACCACGCCCTGCCCAACGTGGCGAGCCCGGCCCCCGAGATCATGATCGGCCAGATCGCCGCCGCGACCCGGGCGATCCGGGTTGGATCGGGCGGCATCATGCTGCCGAACCACGCACCGCTGATGGTGGCCGAGCGGTTCCGAGTGCTGGAGGCCCTGTTTCCGGGCCGGATCGACCTCGGCCTCGGGCGCGCGCCCGGCACCGACGGGCTCACCGCCCGGGCCTTGCGCCGCCGGGAGGCGCCCGGCGAGGGGGGCAACGACGACTTCCTCGACCGCCTGCAGGAGTTGCTGTTCTGGGACGGCGGCTTCCCGGAGGGGCACCCGTTCGGGAAGATCCAGGCGAGCCCGTCCGGCGTGCCGCTGCCGCCGATCTTCCTGCTCGGATCGTCCGACTACAGCGCCCAGCTCGCCGGCGACATCGGCTGCGGCTTCGGTTTCGCGCAGCACTTCTCCGGGATGCCGGCCGAGGCCCCGATGCTGGCCTATCGCCGCCTGTTCCGGCCGACGCGGCTGGGCACACAGCCCCACGCGATCCTCGCGGTGGCGGCGATCTGCGCCGCCACCGACGCGGAGGCCGAGCGCCAGGCCGCGAGCGCCCGCCTGTCGACCCTGCGACGGGAGCGCGGCGAGTACCGGCCGCTGCCGAGCTTGGACGAAGCGCTCGCCTATCCGTATTCCGATGCCGAGCGGGCCCAGATCGAGCGCGGCCGCGACAAGCTGCATGTGGGCGGGCCGGAGACCCTGCGGGCGCGGCTCATGGACCTCGTGGCGCGGACGCAGGCCGACGAACTGATGATCGTCACGGCGATCCCCGACCAGGCGGCGCGGCACGACTCCTATACGCAGCTGGCGCAGGCCTGGGGGCTCGGCGCGGTCTCGGAAGCGGCCTGACGGTCAGGGACCCCAATGGGCTAACCCGATCCCAGGGCTTCGCCCTGAACCCGCCAAGGTCCCGGACCCTGTGGATCCGGGACCTTGGCTTCAGCGCCCCAACAGGCGGCCGAGGCGACCGAGCAGGCCGGGGGCCTTCTCGTCAGGCGGTGCGGCGGAGGCCGCTGGCGCAGCCTCGCCCTTGGGCGCCAGGACCAGCCCGAGCGCTGCGGTGTCGGTCGTCTCGCGGTCGATCAGGATCAGGCTGCCGGTCTCGCGGTTGGCCGCGTAGGCATCCACCGCCACCGGACGGTCGAGGCGCAGGGACACGTCCGCGATGTCGTTGGCGGTAAGGCGCTCGGCCGGGCCCGGCTTGCCGGTCTCGGGATCGATCCGGGAGATGATCCGCTCGACGGTGGCGTTGACCGTGGCGGTGCCGATCTTGGCGAGCAGGCTCGCCCCCGGCGCCAGTTCGGTCTCGGCCGCCCAGAACAGACGGGCGTCGAAGCTCTCGGCGACCCGCAGGGGCGCGCCGGATGCCGCGATCACCTGCCCGCGGGAGGCGTCGATCTGGTCGGCCAGCACCAGGGTGACCGATTCGTCCTCGCCGGCCTCCGCAAGGTCGCCGTCGGCGGTGTAGACCCGCGCCACCGTCGAGGTCCGGCCGGAGGGCTGGATGGTGACGGCGTCGCCCGGGCGGACCCGGCCGCTGGCGATCCGCCCGCTATAGCCGCGGAACTCGGAATTCGGCCGGTTGACCCATTGGATCGCCATGCGGAACGGGGCGTTGAGCGCCTCCGCGTGCACCGGAACGGTCTCCAAGTAGTCGAGCAGGGTGCCGCCGGTGTGCCAGGGGGTGGCGATGCCGGGCTCCACGACGTTGTCGCCGTTCTTGGCCGAGAGCGGGATCGCCTTGATCTCGGCGAAGTTCAGATCGCGGGCAAACTCGGTGAAGCCCGAGCGGATCGCGTCGAACGTGTCCTGCGACCAGCCGACCAGGTCCATCTTGTTCACCGCCAGAACCACCCGGCGGATGCCCAGCATCGAGACCAGCAGGGCGTGGCGCCGGGTCTGGCGGATCAGGCCCTGCCGGGCGTCGACCAGGATCACAGCCACGTCCGCGGTCGAGGCGCCGGTGGCCATGTTGCGGGTGTACTGCTCGTGACCGGGGGTGTCGGCCACGATGAACGAGCGCTTGTCGGTGGAGAAGAACCGGTAGGCGACGTCGATGGTGATGCCCTGCTCGCGCTCGGCCTGGAGGCCGTCGACGAGCAGCGCCAGGTCCATCTCCTGCCCCTGCGTGCCGTGGCGGCGCGAGTCGCGCTGGAGCGCCGAGATCTGGTCGTCGAAGATCTGCTTGGTGTCGTGCAGCAGCCGGCCGATCAGGGTCGACTTGCCGTCATCCACCGAGCCGCAGGCGATGAAGCGCAGCACGGCCTTGCTCTGGTGGGCGGCCAGGAATGCCTGATAGGTGGCGGCACGGTCGCTGAACGCGGTGGGAGCCTGGTGCACGGTCATCAGAAATACCCCTCCTGCTTCTTGCGCTCCATGGCGCCCGCGCCGTCCTTGTCGATCACCCGGCCCTGGCGCTCCGAGGTGCGCGCCGCCAGCGTCTCGCCGACGATCTCGGGCAGCGTGGCCGCGTCGCTCTCCACCGCGCCGGTGAGCGGGTAGCAGCCGAGCGTCCGGAAGCGGACGAGGCGCTGCTGCGGAACCTCGCCGGGCTCCAGCGGCAGCCTGTCGTCGTCGACCATGATCAGCTGGCCGTCGCGCTCCACCACCGGGCGCTCGGCCGCGAAGTAGAGCGGCACGATCGGGATTTTTTCCTGCTCGATGTAGAGCCAGATATCGAGCTCGGTCCAGTTGGACAGCGGGAACACCCGCAGGGACTCGCCGCGCTTCTTCTTCAGGTTGTAGAGGTGCCAGGGCTCCGCGCGCTGGCGCTTGGGATCCCAGCGGTGCTGCGCGGTGCGCAAGGAGACGATCCGCTCCTTGGCCCGGCTCGCCTCCTCGTCGCGGCGGGCACCGCCGAAGGCCGCGTCGAACTTGTACGTGTCGAGCGCCTGACGGAGCGCCTGGGTCTTCATCACGTCGGTGTGGACCTCGGAGCCGTGGCTCACCGGCCCGATACCGCGGGCGAGCCCGTCCGGGTTGGTGTGGACCAGGAGGTCGAGGCCGAGCTCCTTCACCCGGGCGTCGCGGAAGGCGATCATCTCGCGGAACTTCCACGTCGTGTCGACGTGGAGCAGCGGGAACGGCAGGGTGCCCGGCGCGAAGGCCTTGAGGGCCAGGTGCAGCAGCACCGAGGAATCCTTGCCGATCGAGTAGAGCATCACCGGGTTCTCGGCCTCGGCGACCGTCTCCCGGAAGATATGGATGCTCTCGGCCTCCAGCCGCTTCAGGTGGCTAAGGCGGTCGGCGGAGGCGGGGGCGCCCGTCGGCACCGCGGCGGCGAGGGCTGCGCTCATCGGGCGAACTCCGGCTGGCGGGTCTTCACGTCTGGGGTGCTCTCGAAGATGGCGGGCTCCTGGCCCGGCTGGATCGACGCGGAGGGCTGCCCGACATGCAGGCCGCACTCCTTCTTCTCTTCCTGCTCCCACCACCAGCGCCCGGCGCGCTCCGGCTCGCCGAGCTTCACGGCGCGGGTGCAGGGAGCGCAGCCGATCGACGGGAAGCCGCGATCGTGCAGGACGTTGTAGGGAATGAAGTTCTCGCGCACGAAGCTGTCGACCTGCGCCCGGGACCAGTCGGCCAGGGGGTTGAGCTTGATCAGGCCGCGGGCGGGATCGAACTCGGCGAGCGGCGTCTCGGCGCGGTTGGCCGACTGGCCGGCGCGCAGGCCGGTGAGCCAGCCGCTCGCGCCCTCGAGGGCGCGGCCGAGCGGCTCGACCTTGCGGAACCCGCAGCAGGCCTGCCGGGCCGCCACCGAGCGCCGGAAGCCGTTGATGCCCTCGTCGCGCACGAAGGCCTCCTCGGCGGTCCGCTCCGGCGCGTAGGCGCCGATCCGGATCCCGTAGGCCGATTCGGTCTCGGCCCAGGTGTCGTAGGCCTCCGGGAACAGCCGGCCGGTATCGAGGGTGACAATCTCGACGCGGCCCTTCGCCAGCCCGGCCATCGCCAGCCCGTGGGTCAGCGCCTGGTCCTCGACGCCGAGGCTCGTGGTGAACACGAGCCGGCCCGGGATCTCGGCGGCAATCAGGTGGAGGCGACCTGGCAGATCGAGCCCGGACAGCCGCTCGGACAGGGACTCGGCCATCGTTCGGTCCGGACGGGTCATCGCGACATGTCCTGAGGTTGGTGCGTGGGATAAGGGCGCGGATCACGCCGCACCCAGTTGTCGTCGGGTCGAAATGTTCGCTATAACGAACGAAGTCAAGGCAGCTCGGGGTGCTTGTCGGGCATATCCGGGTGGCCTGGCGTGCGGTGGCGCACCCCGTTCCTCCGCGCCCGAGACCCCGCACGACAAAAGATTCTTCTCGGCGGCCCTCAGAAACGCCTAAACTCCCCGCGCGCGGCCCAGCGTGGAAGGATCCCACGGAGACGACTTTGGACGCCATCGATCTCAAGATTCTCGCCTTGCTCCAGGCGGACGCGACCCTCTCCATCGCGGCGATCGGCGAGCGCGTCGGCCTGTCTCAGACGCCGTGCTGGAAGCGCATCCAGAAGCTGGAGGCCGACGGCGTGATCGACCGGCGGGTGGCGGTGCTCGACCCGGTGAAGCTCGGCCTCGGCCTCACCGTGTTCGTCTCGATCGAGACCGCGGACCACTCCCAGGAATGGCTGCAGCGCTTCGCTGCGACCATCTCGGCCATGCCGGAGGTGCTGGAATTCTACCGGATGGCCGGCGACGTGGATTATATGTTGCGCGTCGTGGTTGCCGACATGCAGGCCTATGACAGCTTCTACAAGCAGCTTATCGCGGTGCTGCCACTGAAGAACGTCACCTCGCGATTCGCCATGGAGAAGGTGAAGTCCACCACCGCCCTGCCGCTGCCGGCACCCCCGAAAACCGGCCGCCACCTCCCCGGCACCGGTCCGGTCCTCGCCGTGGTTGGAGAATGATCTTCTCTTTTATTGCGGCGCAACGAATGCAATATCCTAGTTCAGGCGCGTTCTGCAAAAAGAACGTTTTCGATTGACACCGGCCTCGTAGGCCACGACATGGTCCCCTGATGGCACGCCAGAATCTCCTTCCGCGCACCGCCCCGTTCGGCGACGGCGAGCGCGCCAGCCTCGATGCCGTGCTCGGCAGCGCGACGCCCGTGCAGCGCGCGTGGCTCGCGGGCTTCCTGGCGGGCCTCGACGCCGCCGGAGGGCAGCCGGCCGCGATCCCGGCCGCCCCGCCCAAGGCCGCCGAGCCGCTGACGATCCTCTACGCCAGCGAATCGGGGAACTCCGAGGCGCTGGCCGGCAACGTCGCCAAGCTGGCGCGCAAGCAGGGGTTCAAGCCGAAGGTCGTAGACTTCTCCGACCTCGACCTGGCGAGCCTGCCCAAGGCCGGCAAGCTGATCGCCATCGCGGCGACCTGGGGCGAAGGCGAGCCGCCGGCGCGGGCCGTGCGGGCCTACGGCGAACTGATGGGGGAGGGCGCCCCGCGCATCGACGGCGTCCCCTTCGCCGTCCTGGCGCTGGGCGACACCTCGTATGTCGAGTTCTGCGCCATCGGGAAGGCGCTCGACGCGCGCTTCGAGGCGCTGGGCGGCCAGCGCGCCGCCAAGCGCGCCGACCTCGACCTCGACTTCGAGAAGCCGGCCGCCGACTGGATCAAGAACACCCTCAAGGCCCTCGCCCCGGCGGAGACGCCCGACAACGTCGTGGCGGTGGATTTCGCCCGCACCGCCGCCGGCGAGGACGACGAGGCCGAGCCGAGCCGCGAGCCGCTGGTGGTCGAGGTCGTCGAGCACGTGAACCTCAACTCGTCGCGCTCCGACAAGGAGACGATCCACCTGGCGCTGGCCTTCGAGGACGGCGCGCCCGCCTACGAGCCCGGCGATTCGCTCGAGGTCTTCCCCGAGAACGATCCGCAGCTCGTGGACGAGATCCTGAATGCCGCGGGGCTTTCGGAAGACGACGCGCTACGCGGGGCGCTGCTCGCCGAGCGGGACATCACCACGCTGTCGGCCGCCACGATCGAGCGCTTCGCCAAGGCGACCGGCCACGCGGACGCGCAGAAACTGATCGACAGCGGCGAGGCCCGGGCCTGGATCGAGGGGCGGCACCTGATCGACCTGCTCGCAACCTTCCCGGCCACGCTGACGGCCGAGCACCTCAACACCATCACCCGGCCGCTGCCGCCCCGGGCCTACTCGATCGCGTCCTCGCGCAAGGAAGTGGGCGACGAGGTCCACCTCGCCATCGTGGCGGTCCGCTACGAGACCCACGGGCGGACCCGCTCGGGCGTGGCCTCCGTGCATGTGGCCGACCGGATCCGGGACGGCGCCAAGCTGCGGGTGCGGCTGAAGCCGAACCGGCACTTCCGCCTGCCGCAGGATCCGGCCACCGACATCATCATGGTCGGCCCCGGCACCGGCGTCGCCCCGTTCCGCGCCTTCGTGCAGGAGCGCCGCGCCATCGAGGCCCCCGGCCGCGCGTGGCTGTTCTTCGGCGACCGGCACTTCCTGCACGACTTCCTGTACCAGCTGGAATGGCAGGAGGCCCTGGAGGACGGTTCGCTGACGAAGATCGACGTCGCCTTCTCCCGCGACCAGCCGGAGAAGATCTACGTGCAGAACCGCATCACCCACCACGCGCAGGAGCTGGTCTCCTGGCTGGAGGGCGGCGCCCATTTCTACGTCTGCGGCGATGCCAAGAATATGGCCAAGGACGTCCGCGCCGCGGTTGTGCGGGCCTACGAAATCGCCAAATCCCTGAGCCCGGCCGACGCCGAGGCGCAGGTTGCGGCCCTTGAGCGCAGCCACCGCTACCAGCAGGACGTCTACTAGAGCGTATGCCGACGGAGCACGGGTAGATCTGGGTTTCCAAAGGGCATGTCGCGCTTTGGTGGGTTGTCAGGGCGGAGCCCTGATGGATCGGGGCCTAGCCCCACCCCGCAGGGCTCCGCCCTGCACCCGCAAAAGGTCTCGGACCTTTTGAAGCCGGACTTTGGGACTATCCCGCCCGCATCGGGGGGCGGAGACGTAGTCGAGACTTTGGAAGTGATCTCATGGACGACCACAGCCCCCGCGACGACGCCGACACCCGGGCCCTGGCGCAGACCCCGGCCGCCCGCGTCTACGAGACTCCGCCCAAGGACCGGCCGATCACCGATGCCGAGGCGGCCCGCGCGGCCCAGCTCGCCGCCAACGAGCACATCAAGATCGCCAGCGGCTATCTCCGCGGCGGCCTCGCCGACGGCCTGCTGAAGCACGCCACCGGGGCGATCTCCGAGGATGACGGGCAGCTCGTGAAGTTCCACGGGATGTACATGCAGGACGACCGCGACCTGCGCCCGGAGCGGACCAAGAAGAAGCTCGACAAGGCCTACAGCTTCATGATCCGCCTGCGCATCGCCGGCGGCGTGATCAGCCCGAAGCAGTGGCTGGTCCTCGACGACATCGCGGTGACGTATGCAGGCAGCGCCCTACGGGCGACCACGCGCCAGACCTTCCAGTATCACGGTGTGATCAAGTCGAACCTCAAGCGCACGATGGCGGCCATCGACGCGGCCCTGCTCGACACGATCGCGGCCTGCGGCGACGTCAACCGCAACGTCATGGCGGCGACCAACCCGGCTCAGGCGGGCGCCCACAAGGCCGCCCACACCCTCGCCAAGGACATCTCGGACAGCCTGCTGCCGAAGACCAGCGCCTGGCGGGAGATCTGGCTCGACGGCGAGCGCGTGGTCGGCGGCGAGGAGGAGGAGGTCGAGCCGGTCTACGGCCGCACCTACCTGCCGCGGAAGTTCAAGATCGTCGTGGCGGTGCCGCCCTCCAACGAGGTCGACATCTTCGCCCACGATCTCGGCTTCATCGCCATCCTGGACACGAAGAACCAGGTCACCGGCTGGAACGTCACCGTCGGCGGCGGCATGGGCATGACCCATGGCGAGCCCGAGACTTTCCCGCGCACCGCCGACGTGATGGGCTTCGTGCAGTCCGAGGACGCCATCAAGGTCGCCGAGGCCGTGATGACGGTCCAGCGCGACTGGGGCAACCGCAAGAACCGCAAGAACGCCCGGCTCAAGTACACGATCGAGCGCTACGGCCTGGCGGCGTTCCGGGCCGAGGTGGAGACCCGGATCGGCAAGACGCTCGGCGAGCCGAAGCCCTTCACCTTCACCAACAACGGCGACCGCTTCGGCTGGACCGAGGGCGACGACGGCCGCCACCACCTGACGCTCTACGTCCCGTCCGGCCGGATCAAGGATTACGAGGACGGCCCGCAATTCCTCACCGGCCTGCGCGCGATCGCCCAGGTGCACGCGGGCGATTTTCGCCTCACCGCCAACCAGAACGTGATCGTCGCCAACGTGCCGGCGGAGAAGCGCGCCGAGATCGAGGCGCTGGTCGATCAGTACGGCATCACCAAGGGCGCGGGCGCGCTCCGGCGCAACTCCATCGCCTGCGTGGCGCTGCCGACCTGCGGCCTCGCGCTGGCCGAGAGCGAGCGCTACCTGCCGGATCTGATGACCGAGCTGGAGCAGAGCCTGGCCACGCACGGGCTCGCCGAGGAGGAGATCACGATCCGCTCCACCGGCTGCCCGAACGGCTGCGCCCGCCCGTTCATCGCCGAGATCGGCCTCGTCGGCCGGGGACCCGAGCGCTACCACCTCTATCTCGGCGCCGCCTTCGACGGCTCGCGCCTGAGCAAGCTCTACAAGGAGGACGTGGCGGCCTCGGACATCCGCGACACCCTGGATCCGCTCTTCGCCGACTTCGCCAAGGGCCGGAACCCCGGCGAGCATTTCGGCGACTACCTGATCCGCGCCGGGCACGTCGCCCGGACGATCAACGGGCCGGATTTCCACGACCGGACTGGGGCCCTCAAGCCGGCCGGGCACGCCTGAACCCGGCGCGCCTCCCAGGGCCGGGGCAGCGCCCTTGGCCCCGGGTGGCGCGGCTCGCCTGAGACCGGCTGGCAGAGCCCCGGGCGCGGAGCCGAGTACCGAGTGTCGAGTGACGGGGCATCGCACCGGTCGGACGGCACGGTACAACCATCCGGAAACCATATCGACCGACGGCCCGCCCATCCCAGCCTGCGAGAACGAACGTTCATTGACGCGAGAATGAACGTTCATTACGACAGTCAGGCACGCAGGAGTGAGCCATGGCTCTGTCGCTCGAAGGTCGCTGGTCGGATCTGGATGAGGACCGGTTCGACCCGTCCGGAACCGGCGCGGCGCGCCTCCTCGCGACGGTCCGGGCTTTCTGCACCCCGTCGAACCTCACCTTCGCCGCCGTTCTGGTTCTCGCCTGGATGGCGCTGATCAGCTGGACCGGCGCGGGTCCGAAGGGCTGGCAGGCGCGCCTGTGCGCCGACATGAGCCAGACCGCCCAGGCTTGTGCGGCCACCATCCCCGCGAAGGACCAGAGCCGCGTCGCCGCGGTCGCGCAGTTCGCCCCGTGAGCGTGCCGGCCGCCGCCGAGGCGCGCGGCGGCCAGGCCGCGCGGCGCGCGCACATCCTCGACGCCGCCGAAGCCTGCTTCGTGCGCAACGGCTTCCACCGCGCCACGATGCAGGACCTCGCCCGCGAGGCCGCGATGAGCCCGGGCAACTTCTACCGCTACTTCGAGTCCAAGGAGGCCCTGGTCGTCGGGCTGGTCGAGCGCGAGCGCGAGCGCGGCATCCTGCTCGTCGAAGAGATGGGGCACAGCGGCGACCCGCGCGCAGCCTTACTCGACCTCATCGCGCGGTACTTCGTGTCGATCACCCGGGAAGCCGCGGTGCTGCGCATGGAGATCTGGTCGGAAGCCACCCGCAACCCGGCCATCTCCGACCTGACCGCCCGGACTGAGGCGGAGACCCGGGACTGGTTCACCGAAACCTTCTCGGCGCTGGCCACCAGCCCGGATTGCGACCCGGACCGGCTCTACGGGCTGGTCGCCCCGCTGATGAAGGGGATCATCGTCGGCCGCGCGATCCTGCCCGATTACGATCCGGCCCCCGCGGTCGCCCAGCTCCACGCCCTGCTGGCGACCGGGCTCGACGGCCGCCTGCCGCGGGCCGCCCCGGGCACGCCGCGACCGGACCGCTGACCCTCATCGGCGGACGAAACCGCAGGAACCGCCGGACAGGCCTACCCGGATCCGCGCCGGCAGGTTCGCCGACGGCGAAGACGGCACATCCGAGGACGTATCGATCCGGAACGGGCCACCGGGCGCGCTCACGCTGCGCGGCTGCCGGCTCGCGGTGCTGCGCAGCGCGCAGGCCCGGATATCGGTGAGGCGCGTCGCGCCGGGCCAGCCGCGACGGGCGCTCCGGGCGGCCCCCGATCCGAACGGACGGCGGCGGGCGCGAAGGACTCGGACGAAGTGAGCGCGCGCCTGATTCGAAGAGGCCGACAGGCGCGCATGTCGATCTCCGTCCCAGCATGATCCGCATCAACGCCTGGACGTGTATCTTGCCCATTTGCGCACGTTTAAGTCTGCATAATCCGCAAGGTTTAAAACCATTCCAAAGGGATGTGTGACGCACCGGACACGTCCGGTGAGTTCCTGCGGCTCCGAGGCATTCAATTACAATCACGCATTGAATCAGGCTGGCAATCGTACGCACAGACCAGGGCGCCTCGACGCGACGATCTTCTTAAGAATGACTCGAAACTATGCCTCAAGGCCGATCGATCCGCGCCGTCGTCGCAACTTTGGACCGCAATTGCGCAACCAATAAGCGATACGGGCTGGTTTTTACTCTGCTTGCGGCATCGACGACTGTCGCCCACGCACAATCCAGCCCGGTCCAGGATGAGGTCGTCCTCTCGGAACTGAGCGTCACCGGCACGGGCCCCGCGGTCGAGCGGGCGGACGGGCCGGTCGTCGGCTATCGCGCCACGCGCTCGGCGACCGCGACCAAGACCGACACGCCCCTGCGGGACTCGCCGCAATCGATCACCGTCGTCCCGCGCCAGGTGATCACGGACCAGCAGGACCTGCGCCTGACCGATGCCGTCACCAATGTCAGCAACGTCACGCCCGGCAGCACCGTACAGGGCCGCTCGCAGAACTACGTCATCCGCGGTTTCGCCACGCAGCTCTTCGCCGTCGACGGCATCCTGACCAATCCGGCGATCAACTTCTATCCGGTGGAGCGCGACCTCGCGAATGCCGAACGGGTCGAGGTGATCAAGGGGCCGGCCTCGGTGCTGTTCGGTCGGGGCGACCCGGGCGGAGTCGTCAACATCGTCACCCGCAGGCCGACCCTGGAGCCGACCGCGGACGCGAGCGTCCAGGGCGGCAGCTTCGGCTTCCGGCGGTTCCAGGGCTCGGTTTCGAGCGCGATCCCGTCCATCGACGGGCTGGCCGCCCGCCTCACCTTCGCCGCGCAGGAGGACCCGACCTTCCGCAATATCGGGGACAACACCAACCGGCGCGTCTTCATCGCGCCGGCGCTGAGCTGGACGCCGAGCGCCGACACGAGGGTCTACATCAACGCGGAGGCCACCAGCCAGCGCACCCAGTACGACGAGGGGCTCATCGCGTTCCGCGGACGCGTGCCGCTGGACAACATCCGCCGCTACTACGGCGAGCCGTCCTCGCGCTATTACGGCGAGGTCAACGGGATCACGATGCGGGCCGAACACGACGTCAACGAGAACCTGACGCTGCGGCAAGTCATCAACGGGCAGTGGGGGGCGTTCAACCTGTTCACGGCCCGTGCCACCGGGGTGAACAACGCCGGGACCCAGGTCACGCGGCGCGACGCCTCGGTCGATTCGCATTTCGCAGCCGTGGATACGCAGACCGAAGCGGTGATGAAGTTCGACACGCTCGGATTCTCCCACACCGCCCTCGTGGGGTTCGAGTACACCAACGGCTTCCGCCACCCCTATTCCCAGCAGGGCACCTACACCCCGGTCAGCTTCCTCAACCCGGTCTTCGGCGGCACGCCCGGAGCTCTCTCGCTCCAGCAAGACCTGAAGCAGAGGCTCGAACTGTTCGGGTTCTACCTGCAGGATCAGATCGCACTCACGCCCCAGTTGCAGCTCGTGCTCGGCGCCCGGTTCGATCTCGGCACCCAATATTATTTCGCCCGCGTACCGGGCTCGAAGACCCAGCCGCCGGAGCAGGAGTTGTTCGGCGCCTCGCCGCGCGTCGGCCTGATCTATCGGCCGTTCGAGCCGCTGACGGTCTATGCCAGCTACGCCACGTCCTTCGCGCCACAGACCGCGAACGTCCTCAACGTCGTCAACCCGGCGCCCGAGACGGGCGAGCAGCTCGAGGTCGGAACCCGCATCGACATCAACCCCGACCTGACCCTGAGCGCGGCCGCCTTCCGGATCACCCGGGACAACGTCGCCGGCAACGATCCCGTCAACACCGGCTTCTCGGTGATCACCGGCCAGCAGCGTTCGGAGGGCGTCGAGGCGGACCTGGCCGGCGAGATCCTTCCGGGCTGGAAGGTCATCGGCGGCGTCGGCTATCTCGATGCGCGGATCACCAAGGACAGGGTCTTCGCGGTCGGCAACCGCCTCGTGGGCGCGCCGGCCTTCAGCGGCAGCGTGTGGACGACCTACGATGTCCAGGCCGGCTCCCTGCGCGGTCTCGGGCTCGGCATCGGCGTCACCCATGTCGGCCAGCGCTTCGGCGACCTCAACAACAGCTACAAGGTCGGGGCGTACAATCGGGTCGACGCAGCCGTGTACTACGACATCGACGCGCATTACCGGTTCGCGGTCAACATCCGGAACCTGACGAACGCACGCTACATCGAGCAGCCGTTCAATCAGTTCAACAACACCCCCGGCGCGCCCTTCACCGTACTGGCAACGATCACCGCGCGGATGTGAGGGAGACCGGCCGAAGTCAGGGCTCCAGAAGGTCCAAGACCTTGTGCGGGTCCAGGTCAGAGCCCTGAGGGCGGGCGAAGCCCGGCTGCCTCAGGGGGCCCGCCCCTGAACGCCGTCAAAGGGCTGAGCCCTTTGGGAATCCGGTCTTCTCGGGTCTACGATCGGCCGGTGCCGCCGACGGACTCGCGTCGGGGAGTCGCTTCGCGGATGGGCACCGTGGCGCGGACCGGCGCGCGCCGGCGGGCCGCCGCGCGCCGCAGGATGTAGAGGGTCAGGCCGGTGGCAGCGAAGCCCGGCATGGCCAGCGCGGCCACGCAGAACAGCAGGGCGAACAGGTCGCCGAAGAACCGGCCGCGATGCACCTCCAGGATGGACTGGAGGATCTGGCGGCCAAGCGGCGTGTCGGCGGCGTGCTCGGCCGACAGGAAGGCGCCCGTGGCGGCGTCGTAGCGCGCCTCGCTGCGGGCGCTGAGGGACACGACACCCCGGGGCAGCCAGCGGATGCGGATCGCCCCCGTGTCGGCCCCCGGCAGCGTCAGGGTCACGAGGCCGGCCTCGTGACCCTCTCCGGTCCGGAACGCCGTCCAGGCACGGTCGACGGCGTCGGGCCGGGAATCCGGCACGGGAGAAGCCTCCCGGTGGCCGGCCATGCGGGCCGGCTTCGCCCGCTCCGGTGTCCCGGCGAGCAGCCAGGTGGCGCCGTCCTTGAACGCCGGGTAGGACCAGGTCAGGCCGCTGAGCGCGATGACCAGGTAGACCGGCGTCAGCCAGGTCCCGGCCACGGCGTGCAGGGACCACCAGCGCGGCCGGCCCGGCCGCGACAGGCTCGGCTTCAGCCAGATCCGCCAGCGATGGATCTTGGGCCAGCGCAGGTAGAGGCCTGTGGCCAGGAACACGATCAGCGCCAGGGTGCAGGCGCCCGTGATGGTCCGGCCCCAGCCCTTGGACCCGCCGGGGATCAGCAGCCAGCGGTGCAGGTCCCGCACCGTCGCGAAGGCCGCCTCCAGCCGGACGGGGCCCAGCACCGCACCGTCATAGGGATCGGCATAGGCCGAGGGCGGCCGCGCCCGGGTCTCCGGGTCGCGGGCGAAGCGCACGAACACGCTCGCGTTCGGGTCGTCCGACAGGGTGAGGACGTTCACGATTCGGCCGCCCGCCTGCGCGTCGATCCGGGCGGCGAGGGCGGTGGGGGCGAGCGGCACCCGATCCGCCGCCTCGACCCGCGTCCGGTCGTGGTTGGCGAAGGCTGTGATCGCCTCCTCGTAGCTCATCAGCGCGCCGGTCAGGCCCATCAGCGCGAGCACGAACCCCGCGGTGAGGCCGAGCGCCCAGTGCACGCGGAACAGGACGGCCCGGGGGGTGGGAATCGGCAGCGGCTTCACGATGCCGGCTGCCTAGCAGAGTCCGGCCGCGCTTGCGACGCCGCGCCGCGCATGCCTGGGCTCAGGTGATCGGCGCCGGGTTGAACAGGGTCAGATCGTTGAACAGGCCCCAATGGTCGGACCAGGGCCGCTTGCGCCCGCTCGCCACGTCCAGGATCAGGTGGAACAGCTCCCAGCCGACCTGCTCGATCGTGGCCTCGCCGGTGGCGATCCGGCCGGCATCGAGGTCGATCAGGTCGGACCAGCGCTCGGCCAGCTCCGTCCGGGTCGCGACCTTGATCACCGGGGCCTGAGCGAGACCGTAGGGCGTACCGCGGCCGGTGGAGAACACCTGCAGGGTGATCCCCGAGGCGAGCTGGAGCGTGCCGCAGACGAAGTCGCTGGCCGGGGTCGCGGCGAAGATCAGGCCCTTCTCGCGGACCCGCTCGCCCGGCGCCAGCACCCCGGCGATCGCACCGGTGCCGGACTTGGCGACCGAGCCCAGGGCCTTCTCGACGATGTTGTTGAGGCCGCCCTTCTTGTTGCCGGGCGACGGGTTGGCCCGGCGGTCGGCCTCGCCCTTGGCGAGATAGGCATCGTACCAGGCCATTTCGCGGATCAGGGCCTGGGCCACCTCCGGGTTCTTCGCCCGGGGGGTCAGGAGGTGGATCGCGTCCCGGACCTCCGTGACCTCGGAGAACAACACGGTGCCGCCGCAGGCCACGATCAGGTCGGCGCAGTAGCCGAGCGCCGGGTTGGCGGTGACGCCCGAGAAGGCGTCGCTGCCGCCGCATTGCAGGCCGACCACGAGTTCGGAGGCCGGGCAGGTCTCGCGGGTGCGCCGGTTCAGCACCTCCAGGCGGGTTTCCGCCATCGCCATAATGCTGTCGAGCATCGCGGAGAAACCCCGGTGGCGCTCGTCCTGGAGCCGGACCACCCCGTCCCCGGCGGCGCCGCCGTCGGGCAGCAGGCGCTCCGAGACGAGCTTCTCGCAGCCCAGCCCCACGACCATGACCGCGCCGCCGAAATTCGGGTTCTGCGCGAGGCTCTGGAGGGTCCGGATCGGCACCACCGCCTCGGGGGCGTTGATGGCGACGCCGCAGCCATAGGCGTGGGTGAGGCCAACCACGTCGTCGACGTTGGGGAAGCGCGGCAGCAGCTCCTGCTTGATCCGCCGGATCGCCACGTCGAGGGTGCCGGCGACGCATTGCACGCTGATCGAGATCGCCAGGATGTTCTTGGTGCCCACCGACCCGTCCGGGTTGCGGTAGCCCTCGAAGGTGTAGCCCTCGAGCGGGGGCAGGGGCGCCGGCACCCGGGTCGCCAGCTCCAAGGCGTCGAGGGCGGGGGCGACCGGGGTCGCGACCCGGGATTCCTCCACCCAGGCGCCCCGCGGGATCGCTTGCGTGGCGATGCCGACCACCTCGCCGTAGCGGCGCACCGCGCCGCCCTCCGGGATGTCGGACAGCGCCACCTTGTGGCCCTGCGGGATGAACTCGACGAGCGCGAGCCCGTCCGGGAACACCGTGCCGGCCGGCAGCCCGAAGGCGTTGACCACGATCGCGACGTTGTCGTGCTCGCTCAGCCGGATCGTGCGCGGCGCGTCCCCGGCCGGGCGCTCGAGGTCCGGGCGATCCTGCGTCGGGCGATTCTGGGTCGCGCTGTCGATCTCGGCCTGCATCGGACGCTCCCCGCTCAGCCTTCGGTGCGGAAGCGCCCGGCCAGGGCCTCGGCGTTGCGGGCCAGCAGCCCCAGATCCGAGCCGACCGCGGTGAACCGGGTGCCGGCCGCGATGTAGCGCTTGGCCAGCTCCTCGCTCGGCGTGAGAATACCCGCATGTTTGCCGGCCTTCACGATCCGGCCGATGGCTGCCTCGATGGTCGCGACCACCTCCGGGTGACCCTGCTGGCCGAGATGGCCGAGGCTGGTGGAGAGGTCGCCGGGCCCGATGAACACGCCGTCCACGCCTTCGACGGCGGCGATCGCGTCCAGATTGTCCAGGGCGCGGCGGGACTCGACCTGCACGATCACGACGATCTCGGCCTCGCAGCGGGTGTGGTAGTCCGGGATGCGCCCGAACCGGGCGGCCCGGGGCGCCTGCGAGAAGCCGCGGATGCCGCGGGGCGCGTAGCGCGTCGCCGCCACGACCCGCTCGGCCTGCGCGGCATCGTCGATATTGGGAATCATCAGCGACTGGGCGCCGGCATCCAGGATGCGCTTGATGGTGATGGGGTCGTCGCTCGGCACCCGCACCACCGGGTTGGTGGCGTTCTCCATCATGGCCTGGAGCTGAACATAGATGTCCCGCAGGTCGTTGGCGGAGTGCTCCATGTCGAGGAGCAGCCAGTCGAACCCGGCGCCGGCGACGATCTCGGTGGAGATCGGGCTGGCGAGGCTGCACCACAGGCCGATCTGCTGGCGCCCCGCGCCGAGGGCGGCCTTGAAGCGGTTGGTGAGTCGGTCCACGGCGATCCCTCTCCTGGCGGCCCCGGCCTCTGCGGGCCGTCGGGCGCCCATCAGGCGCAGCCTTTCCGCCGGAGGTCAAAGCCAAAGGCTGGATCGATCGATGCCGCGGGCGCATCGATCGACGCCGCGGGCGCTTGGCTCATCGACGCCGCGGGCGCTTGGATCAGGCGGGGGCGCTTGGATCAGGCGGGGGGCAGCTCCGCCAGGATCGCGACCAACCGGGCGATCAGCGGTTCGTCCGCGTCCCGCCGCCAGGCCAGGACCAGCTCGGCGGGGCGGGGGGCCGGGAGCACCAGCGGCCGGAACGCCACGCCCTCGAAGCGCAGGCGCTCGGCCGCAGCCGGCACCAGGGCGATGCCGAGGTCGGCCCGGACCAGGGCCAGGATCGAGTGGATCTGGGTCATCCGCTGCACGATCCGGGGCTCCACGTCCGCCTCCGTGAGCAGGCCGAGGATCAGGTCGTGGAAGTAGCGCGCCTCGTTCGGCGCGTAGGCGATGAACGGCTCGCCGCCGAGATCGCCCGGGGCGAGATGCGCCCGCGCCGCCAGGGGATTCCCGGCCGGCAGGGCCACCACCAGGGGCTCGGCCACCGCCCTCACCGCGATCAGGTCCGGATGGACGATGGGCGGGCGCACCAGGGCGGCATCGATGCGGCCAGCCAGCAGCGCCTCGACCTGGTCCCGGCTGACCATCTCGCGCAGGGCCAGCGTGACGTCGGGCAGCGCCCGCCGGAGGGCGGTGACGAGGCGGGGCAGGACATCGTAGGCCGAGGCCGCGGTGAAGCCGAGCTTCAGCACCCCCGCGCGCCCGGCCGCGACCTGGCGGGTGACGTGGGTCGCGGTCTCGGCGAGCCGCAGGATGCGCTGCGCCTCCGGCAGGAAGCTGCGCCCGGCCGCGGTCAGGCGGACGGATCGGCTGGTGCGCTCCAGGAGCTGCACGTCGAGCACCCGCTCCAGCACCTGGATCTGCCGCGACAGGGGCGGCTGCGTCATGTTCAGCCGGGCGGCCGCACGCCCGAAATGCAGCTCCTCCGCCACGGCGGCGAAGCACCGGAGCTGGCTGAAGTCGAACATCGGATCTCCCCTGCGCGCCGGGACGCGGAGGGGAGATCATAAGGCCTCTGCGCCCCTCAGTCGTTCGGCCGATAGAGGTACCGGCCCGCCGGATCCGCGCCGAGGTCCGGGGTTACAGAAGGGCCCACAGCCCCTCGGCGGGGCTCGGGGCGCGGAGCCCCGAAATTCGCGGGGCTCCGGTTTTACGGCGCCAGCTCGTTGCCGGCGTAGTCGATCTTCCCGTCGGCGCCCTTCTTCCAGGCGTAGATCACGTAGTCGGGCCGGGTGAGGTCGCCCTTCTTGTCGTACACGATCGGGCCGACCACGGTCTCGATCGTCTTGCCCTGGTGCAGCCAGTCGGCCAGCACCTTGCCCTCTATCGAGCCGGTCTCGGTGGCGGCCTTGGCCAGCACCTGCACGGCCGCGTAGGCATAGAGCGTGTAGGCATCGGGATCGATGTTCTTGGCCTTGAACGCCGCGACGACGGGCTGGGCATTCGGGTTCTTCCGGGCGTCCGGCGAGAAGGTCATCAGCGTGCCCTCGGCGCCATCGCCGGCGATCTGCACGAACTCTTTCGGGGCGAGGCCGTCGCCGCCCACCAGGGTCGCCTTCAGGCCCTGGTCGCGCATCTGGCGCAGGATCAGCCCGGCCTCCGTGTGGAACCCACCGTAATAGACCACGTCGACATTGGCCGACTTCAGCTTGGACACGAGCGCCGAGTAATCCTTCTCGGCCGGGTTGACGCCCTCGAACAGCACCTCCTTGGCGCCCTTGGCCTTGAGCGTCATCTGCGTCTCCTGCGCCAAACCCTTGCCGTAGGACGACTTGTCGTGGACGAAGGCGATCCGCTTGCCCTTGAAGTGATCGGCCAGATACGCGCCGGCCACCACGCCCTGCTGGTCGTCGCGACCGCAGGTGCGGAAGGTGTTCCACATCCCGCGCTCGGTGAACTTCACGTTGGTGGAGGACGGCGTGACCTGGACGATGCCGGCGTCGAGGTAGACGTCGGAGGCCGGGATCGACACGCTGGAGGCGAAGGCACCGACCACCATCGTCACGCCGTCCGCGGCGAGCTTGTTGGCGATCGACACGCCCTGCTTCGGGTCGGAGGCGTCGTCGCCGTAGATCGGCTCGAACGGCCGGCCCTTGATGCCGCCGGCTTTGTTGATGTCCTCGATCGCCTGGCTGACGCCGTTCTTCACCTGCACGCCGAAAGCTGCATACGGCCCGGTCACGCCGGCCGAGACACCGATCTTGATCGGTCCGCCTTTGTCCTGGGCCTGTGCAGTGCCCATCGTCAGAAGACCAAAAATGGTTATCGACAGTAATTTCTTCATGACCGCCCCCGCGCTCGAAGTCCAATCCGACCCGGCAGCCTGATGCAATGTTTCGGCCAGACCCAACGACCGCGCATCGATCTGCCGCGACGCGGGCGTAAGCCTGTTTTCAACCCGCCGCGCCGTCAAGGCCGCAAGCATAGGGATGCGCCGCATGGTCCCGATCTGAAACCGATCTGGACCCTGTCACCCCGCATTCGGCGCCGAACGGCGCGGGCGTACCCCCGATCCTGGCCGGGGACGCTGCGGGATCGATCGACCTGGCGGCGGCGCAGGATCGATGATTCGCCGGACGGGCGCGTCCGGACGAGACGCGTCGGGCGCGACGGCCGTGCCGCCCCTCGGGTCCGGAGGCCGTGCGAGGGCGCGGCCCCCCGCCCCGGCAGAACGCTGCCGAGGCTCTTCCATCGATCTCCCCGGCGCCCGGCGCCGAGGAGGCTCTGTTGTGGCGAGCGCGGTGTGGGACCGGGCGCGGCGCCTCCCGGCGGAGCGTGGCCGACGCGATCGGGTCAGCAGCTCAGGCGGCGTCCCTCGCGGCGTCCGAAGGTCCGGTAATGGGCCGCACCGGACTCCATCTGGCCGCTGGCGACGGCCCGGCGGACATCGGGGTTGCAGCGCAGATACTCGCGCTCATCGAACCCGCCATAGGCGCGCTCACCGTAGCCCCGGTCGCCGTAGCCGCGGTCGCCGCGATCCCGGCCCCGGTAATCGTCGCCGTCCCGGTCGCGGTCGCCGTAATCCCGGCCGCCATAGCCATAATCGGGGCCGCGCTGAGCGAGGGCCGGGCCGAGCGCGGACATCACGCCGAAGCCGACGGCAACCACAGCCAAAAACGCTTTCATCGTACCTGTCTCCTCACCGAGCCTGGAAACGCGTTGGGCCCCGGATGGTTCGATGGGCCCGCGGGCGGGCGCAGATCTCGGTGGTTGCGATCCTCCACCCCCGGGCTGCGGACGCGCGGATCGATACCGCGCCCGAACGCGACGCCCCTGTCCCCGCTGGACGGCCTCGCCGGCACCCACACCGCATCGAGCCGCAACGGGTATTTCCGGGCCATCGCGGGTCGTCGCTTGCTGGACGCGGATTTTCGGGCCGAATGGGAACCAGGCGAACCGGGCCATCGATCCGACCGTCCGCGGAGCGCCCGCGCTCGGCTCGGGCGGTCTCGCAGAACCGATGCTCCTCGACATGCGGCTCGGCGGGACGGGGGAGGCCCGTCCAGCGGCCGCGTGGCGCCGGGCGGAACGTGCGAGCCACTCTGGCGGTGGGGTGGGCTCGACGGCCTCGATCCGCGTCGACGTAGGCCTGAGAGCGCATGACCTACAGGTCCGCCCCATATGTAGACCGGGCGAATACGCGAGAAAGACCGGACTGGATCTGCCTCGATCTTGGCATTCGCCTCAGATTTACGGCGAGCGGGACACCGCTGCCCGCCTGCTTGGACGTGGAACATGCAGCAGGCGCCCGGTACCAGGGCTCGTCGGCCCAGAGCGCGCTCGGCCACGGCAAGCGGCAGACCTTCCTGGCATCGGTGTCGACAGACGTCCGAGCGCCGCACCGGACGGCGCTACCGGCGGTTCCACCGGTAGCGCCGTGTCTTCCGCTTACATGCGGTGCATCATCTCCCGGCGCATCATGCGGTGGCGCATCTCACGGTGCATCATGCGACGCTCCATGTGACGCCGCTCCATGCGGCGCTCCATGTGGCGACGCTCCATGCGACGCTCCATCCGATCCATCTGGACGGTCGAGACGATGTCGGCCGGCGCAGCGACGGCGCCGGGGCCGATCGGGGCGGCGGAGGCCGGGGAGGCGACGGCGGCGCCGAAGGCGGCGAGCAAGGCCGCAGTGATGATCGTGGTGCGCAAAGGATGTTTCCTCTCATGCCGCCGTCGAGGGCGGTTGTTTTCCGCTGAGCCGTGAGAGGAGCAAATCCTTCCCGGTCCCAGCTCAGCAAGCCGCAGGCCGCCGAGATGGTTCCGTGACGGATCGGGTCGGGGGTGCCTCCGGCCAACCGCTCGCGAGGTCGTGACGGGCGCGATCCGCGCAAGCCCGCCCGGCGGCCGCCGTGAGGTTCGGCGTCGCGCGCGAGCGCCAGGCGCCGGTCAGGCTTCCAGACGCGGCACGGCGCCGGGGGGCGGCGCCGGAGGCGTCACGCTGGTCGCCCCCGGATCGGCGCGATGCCGGCCATTCAGCTCCGACGGGACGGGACGGGGGAGCTCCAGGGTCGGGAGCGCGATACTCTTCGGGTCGCCGAGCAAGGTGATCTGCTTGACCGTGACGGCTTGCCGGCCGCGCATCAGCGGGTTCTGGCGCACGTAGCTGATGAATTCCTCGGCCGCCCGCAGCTTTGACTTGTTCTGCTCGGCCTCTTGCGCCCGGATCCGCTCGGCCTCCGCCTCCCGGATCTTCGCCTCCTTGGCCTGGTGCTGCAGTTCGAGCGAGGCGAAAGCAAGTCCCGTAGCCGCACGGTCGAAGACAGAGCTCGCGCGCAATGTCGGACGGGAAAATAGAATATAAACGCTGTTGGCGACCAAGAAAGCGGCCACCAAAAACACGCCGAGATCGGCGACGTGCCCACTCACAGTCCAGAACACCAGCACGACAGCCAACGATAAGACCGAGAGTCCGAGAAGAACGTATCGCAACGCCGACATGATATAGCCTAAATTCATTTTTTGAATCGAATTGAGATGATTTATAAAGGTTTCGATCCTGAAAGGCAAATCTATCGGGGCTTTGCGTAGTGCGCAGGCCCCAGCCGCGGTCCATCCCCGGTCGGAGGCGGGACGGGTCGCAAAGCACGGGACCGGCCCGGTCGGACCGCCCCGCCGCTCGGCGGCGCCGGCGCCAGGGAAGCCGCCGGCCGATGCGCGGGACCGGCGCGAACGGAAGCCCGGGCAGGGCACGGCACTCCCGGGGATCCAGATCGGCCTGCGGATCGGCCAGGACCAAGCCGAGTCCGGCATGCGCAGCCTGGAGCGTGCGCCCGCGCCCTGGAAGGGCAGGGCCCGAGGGAGGTCCCCGACCGCCCCGGTGGGGAACGCCCGGGGGATCGCGAGGCGCCGGCGGACCGGGCGCAGCTGTTGCCATTGTGCTCTATTCGACCGACGATTTCTGATACATCCGGATCGTGACGGTGCGCCGATCCAGTAAATGGCTTAGCGCGGACGTGCGATACGGATATCGGGGGATATCTTGCTGGAAAACTCCGACGATATTGTCTCAGAGGCGACCCTGATCGCGGCGCTGGAAGCCTCCGGCGGGGTCGGCTTCTGGATGTGGGACATCGCCACCGACGACGCGCGGGCCGATCCGGTCACCGCGCTGCTGTTCAACATCAGCCCGGCCCGTTCGCGGGCCGGGGTCAGCCTCTCGGAGATCCTGAAGGCGGTCTATCATGCGGATCAGGAGCACATCTCCCAGGTCATCCTGGACTGCGTGCAATCCGGCGGCTCGTATACCGCCGAGTACCGGGTCTGCTCCCCGGAGGGCCGGCTGCGCTGGGTGTTCACCCGCGGGCACTTCTACCTGGACGAACTCGGCCGCCCCCTGACCGGACGGGGGGTCGTCGTCGAGATCTCGGACAGCAAGTCCGCCGGCACCGCCTTCGCGACGCAAGACGGGAGCACGATCGAGGACGCCCTGAACAAGACCGCCGACCTGTGCCTGTCGCTCCACAACGCGGTCTCGGCCCTCGGCGACACCCGCATCGTCGCCCTGACCGAAACCCTGCTGCTCGAGATCGGCCGCCACCTCGCGAGCCGGCAACGGTCCCCGTCGAACCAGTCCATGCATTGACGTCGGGCACGCACCCTGAGGCCACCGCACAAGGATCGGGCGTGGGGCGCGTCTTCCCACGCCTCAGGCCGGCCCTCGCTGCTTCAGCCACAGACCGAATTCCTGGACGACGGAGACGACCTTCTTCAACCGCATGCCGTCCTCGGTCAGCGCATAGTCTACTTTGACCGGCGTCGTCGGATAGACGGTGCGCTTGATCAGGCCGGCGGCTTCGAGGGCGCGGAGATCCAGCGTCAGCATCCTCTGCGAGATCCCCGGCAGATCACGCCGAAGCTCGTTGAAGCGCTTCGGTCCGTCGATCAGGTAGGACACGAGGAGCAGGCGCCAGCGGCCGCCGAGCAGATGCATCGCGTGCTCGACGGAGCACCCGGTCACGGTCGCTCGCATCGACCGGCCCTCGCGCCACCATACGTATAATTCTTGTTACTCACGCACAAAGTCTTGCGTTCTTTCGGCATCGATAGGACTGCGCTACGTATTTCTGCGGAAACGGTCGTTTCCAACATCGATGAGATCGAGTTGTCCGGGCGCAATCATGAGACTGTACTACATTCCCGCAAGCTGCTCGCTCGCCCCGCACATCATTGCCCACGAGCTCGGCCTCGACTTTGAACTCTGCAAAGTCGATCACGCCGACCACAGGACGGAAGAGGGACAGGATTACTACGCCGTCAACCCGCACGGCTACGTGCCCCTCCTCGAACTCGACGACGGCCGGATCCTGCGCGAGGGCCCCGCCATCCTGCAATACCTGGCCGACCTGAAGCCGGAGACGCGCCTCGCCCCGGCGAACGGCAGCTTCGAGCGCTACCGTCTTCAGGAGATGCTGGGCTTCCTGAATTCCGAGATCCACAAGGGCTTCATTCCCCTCCTCTACGCACGCCTGGCGGGGCGGTATGTCGAAACCGCCAAGCCGAGGCTCGAGGCACGCTTCGCCTGGATCGACGCGCAACTCGCCGGGCAGGCCTTCCTCATGGGCGAGACCTTCACGGTCGCCGACGTCTACCTGTTCGCGCTCACGGGCTGGGGGCAGGCGCCGTGGCTCACCTCGTATTACCGAGCCGACATCCATTTCGACCGCTTGCACAACCTGGACGCCTGGTACGGCCGCGTGCGCGGGCGCCAGGCGGTGAAGACGGCGCTGATGGAGGAGGGGCTGACGTAGCCCCCGCCGCCGCGCGGCACGGCCAGCCCGGTCCTGCGGGTCCGGGCCATCCGGACCGCGCGCAGTGCGGCGAGGCCCCCGGGACCCGGCGGGAGCGGGCGCAACCTGCGACCTTCCCGGCCGGAACTTGGCCGTGCGGGCCCGAGGTTGCCCGGATGAATGGATCACCGCGGATCCACCATCCATTGCGAGACACCGGCATGACCCTCGATACACGTTCGATCTACGTCACGGCCCTGAAGAACACCCACGCCGTCGAGATGCAGGCCCTGCAGATCATGGAGCGGCAGGTCGAGCGCCTGGAGCGCTACCCGGAGATGGAGAAGGCCCTGCGCCGGCACATCGAGGAGACGCACGGCCAGCGCCAGCGCCTGGAGGAGGCGCTGCAGAGCCTCGGCGACAGCCCGTCGGCGCTCAAGGAGGGGTTCCTGGGCTTCGTCGGCAACATGATGGCGCTCGGCCACACACCGGCCCAGGACGAGATCCTGAAGAACACCTACGCCAACCACGCCTTCGAGAACTTCGAGATCGCGGCCTACGAGTCACTGCTGACGATCGCGGATGCGGCCGGCCAGCAGGCGCATCGGACCGGCTTCCAGCAATCGCTGAAGGAAGAGCAGGGCATGGCCGAGGCGGTGCGGTCGCTGATCAAGCCGACCACCGAGCGCTACCTCGCGCTGACCACGGCCGGCGAGAAGGCCGACCGCTGACGATCCGGACCGCGGCCGGCCTTGCTGGGGCCGGCCGCGAACGTGCAACCACCGAGGCATGAAACGCGCGGGCATGGAAACCGAGACGACGCGCGCGCCGCCCTCCCGGGCGCGGGCCGACGACGGCTCCGCGGGCGAGCCCCTGGGCCAGTCCTGCGTGCATCTCTGCGTCGACATGCAGCGCATGTTCGCCGAGCCGACGGACTGGCAGACGCCGTGGATGCCGCGCGTCCTGCCGCACGTGCGCCGCCTCGCCGAGGCCCACCCGGATCGGACCGTGTTCACGCGCTTCATCCCGGCGGCCCGCCCCGGCGAGGGACGAGGCACGTGGGCGACCTATTCGGCCCGGTGGTCCGGCATGACGCGGGCTGCGCTCGATCCCGGTTTGATCGAGCTGGTCCCCGATCTGGCCCGCCTCGTCCCGCCCGCGGAGGTGATCGACAAGACCGTCTACTCGCCCTGGCTCGAAACGGACCTCGACGCGCGCCTCCAGGCGCGGGGCGTGGACACCCTGGTCGTCACCGGTGCGGAGACCGATGTCTGCGTGCTGGCGGCGGTGCTGGGCGGCGTCGATCTGGGCTACCGCATCGTGCTCGCCACGGACGGCCTGTGCAGCTCCTGCGACGAGGCCCACGACGCCCTGATGGTGATGTACCGGATGCGCTACGGCCACCAGGTCCTGACCCTGACGACCGACGCGATCCTGGAGCGCTGGCCGTGAGCAGCGTCCCCCTGTTTTGAACTGTTATAGTCAAGCTCTAGCGCGATAGGCCGGGTGCGATCCGCGGTGTTCCGGATCACGAACACTCGATCTGTGCAGGTTCACGCGCGAAAAACAGTCGCGACCGTCGAACCGAACGGCAGCGTCACCGTTATGTCCTCGAACACTATTCCGGAGGGAAGGACATGGCCAAGCACGAGATCCTCGGGTACTTCGAGCACCGCCGCGACGGGGCCTGGGTGTGCGTCCGGCCGTTCACCCTGACCACGCGCGATGCCAGCGTCGACATCCGTCAGGGCATGCGCTTCGATTACGGCAAGCGCGTCGGCGGGCTCGACCTCGCCGAGTACCTGGAGCAGCTCGGATCGCAGTTCGGTTCGTAAGGCGGCCCGGGCCAGCGGATCGCGCGCAACAATCCATGCCCGTGGAGGGCGCCGGGTGGAAACCCGGCGCCCTTCGGCGTTTCAGGCCCCGCCCCATTGCATCGTGAGGCCGCCATCCACCACGAGCGTGTGGCCGGTGACGTAATCGGCGGCCCCCGAGGCGAGGTAGAGGATCGCCCGGGCGATTTCTTCGGGTTGGCCGGCCCGGTGCCACGGAATCCGCTCCAGGGACTTGTCGAGCACCGCGGTCTTCTCGAAGCGGTCCGCGGTCATCGGCGTCTCGATCAGGCCGGGGGCGACGTTGTTGACGTTGATCCGGTCCTCCGCGAGTTCCCGCGACAGGCTCCGGCACAGGGAGCCGAGCCCGGCCTTCGACATGCCGTAGGGAGCGCTCTCGGGGGTCGGCAGGTGCTGGGCCACCGAGGACACGAACACGATCTTGCCGCCACCGCCCTGCGCCCGGCGCATCCCGATGAACGGGCGCGCGCAGAACAGCGGCCCCATCAGGTTCACCCGCAGGATCCGCTCCAGCACCGTGTCGTCCATCTCGGCGACCGGCATGCCGCTCATCGCCTGACCAGCGTTGGCCACCAGGATGTCGAGGCCGCCCAGCTCGCTGCCGACGCGGTCGTAGGCGGCATTCACCGCGGCGGCGTCGCCGACGTCGAGTTGCAGCACCAGGGCGCGGCGGCCGGCCGCCTCGACCCGGGCGGCGGTCTCGCGGATCCCGGCCTCGTCGGTGTGATAGGTGATCGCCACGTCCGCCCCCTCCCGGGCGAACAGCTCGGCGGTCGCCTGCCCGATGCCGGAATCGGCTCCGGTGATCAGGGCTCGCTTGTCGGTCAGGATCATCGTTGCGTGCCTCGTGCGTGCGCCGCCGTGCAGGCAGCCGGATGCCGGGGCAATGGGTCGGACCCGGGAGGGTTCCGGCCGCGCCGACCCGCCGCGGGCAAAGCCGGGTCCCGGGAACCGGGGGTCTTTGACGCCCGCCGCGCCCGTGCCCTACTGAGGAGCATGTCCCTGGATACCCCGACCCCCATGCTCACGGAGGAGAGCGCGCCGACCACCCGCTGCCGCATCCTGGCGACGGCGGCGGCGTATTTTCGCGAGATCGGCTACCAGAAGACCACCGTGGCGGACATCGCCCGGACGCTGAAGATGAGCCCGGCCAACGTCTACCGGTTCTTCGAGTCGAAGAAGGCGATCAACGAGGCGGTGCTGGAGCGGCTGATCGGCGAGATCGAGGCCCTGGTCTCCGAGGTCGCCGCCCGCCCGGGCCTCGGCGCCACCGAACGCCTCGTGGCGGCGATCGACCTCCTGCACCGCGACTGCACGCGGCGCTGCGAGGAATTTCCCCGGCTCCACGAGATGGTCGAGGCGGCCATGGGCGAGAGCTGGGAGGTCTGCCGGCACCACATCGCCCGGGTCACGGCCGGGTTCGAGCGCATTGTCCGCGACGGCGTGGCCCGGGGCGAGTTCGAGGCCGCCGACCCGGCGGAGGCGGCCGCCTGCATCCATGCCGGCATCGCCCGCTACACCCATCCGCTGCTGGTCGGGCAGACCGCGCTCCAGCCGGTCCCCTCGCTGGAGGCCATGACGGCGTTCCTGCTGCGGGGCTTGGCGCCGCGGGGGCCAAGCGGTGCCGGACCGGCGCAAGGCGCACGACTGGGCTGAACCGATGACGCGTCGCCGGCCTCCTCGCAGCACAGCCCGCACGATCAACGGTGGCGTACGGCATCCAGCGAATGGGATCGCACCCCTCATGGATATCGATCGCGCCTTGCCTGAGCCGCTCACCGATGCGGAACGCGCCGCCGCTCAACGCGGCCTGGCCGACCTGCACGCGGGTCGGTTCGCGACGACGGCAGACGTCGAAGCCGCGTACCGCCGCTTCAGACCTCAGCGCCTCGATCCGGATCCGACCCCCGATACGAAGCGCTGAGCCGATCCGAAGACCTTACTCCGAGGCCCGCCCCGCCTCCGGCGCCGGCTCGGACACGCTCGGCTGCGGGCCGTCATAGCCCTCGATCACCAGGATCTCGGCATCGACGCCGCCGCGCTGCTTGGCCTTGGCCGCCTGGTAGAGGTCGGAGTTCCAGCAGGCGAGGGCGTCGGCGTAGCTCGGGAACTCGATCACCACGTTGCGGGAGCGGGGCTGGCCCATCACCGCCTCGAAGGCGCCGCCGCGCACCAGGAAGCGCCCGCCGTGCTTGGCGAAGGCGATGCCGTTGGCGGCCACGTAATCCTTGTAGGCCTCCGCGTCGCGGACATCGACCCGCGCGATCCAGTAGCCCTTCGCCATCCTGTGCCTCATCGGTTGCGGGGTTGAGATGGATTCCGGCCGCCCGAAGGCAATGCCGGGCTTCAGGCCAGCTCGGCCACGATCGCCTGCGCCACGGCACGCGGGTCGGCGGCACCGGTGATCGGGCGCCCGACCACCACGTGGTCGATCCCGACCCTGCGGGCGTCCCCGGGGGTCATCACCCGCTTCTGGTCGCCGGCCTCGGCGCCGGCCGGGCGGATGCCCGGGGTGACGATCAGCCGGTCCGGCCCCACGATCCGCCGGACCGAGGCCGCCTCGGCCGCCGAGCAGACGAGCCCGTCGATGCCGATCTCGGCGGCCTGGGCGGCCCGCTTGGCGACCAGCTCGGCCACCGGCAGGCCGTAGCCGGCCTCCGCGGCGTCGGAATCGTCGTAGGAGGTCAGCACCGTCACGGCCAGGATCTTGAGGCTCGCGCCCCGGCCGCGCACGGCCGCCCGCATGGTCTGCGGATAGGCGTGAACGGTGAGGAAGGTGGCGCCCAGGCCCGAGGCCGAGCGCACGCCCTCCTCGACGGTGTTGCCGATGTCGTGGAGCTTGAGGTCGAGGAACACCTTGAGCCCGCGCGCCGCCAGCCGCTCGGCGAGCGCCAGGCCGCCGGCGTAACCCAGCCGGTAGCCGATCTTGTAGAAGGTCGCGGCATCGCCGATCCGGTCGATCAGCGCCTCGGCCTCCGGCACGCCCGGGAGATCGAGGGCCACGATCAGGCGGTCGCGGGGGTCGGCACTCTCGGTCATCGCGGCGTCCTTCGGGCTGGCGGCACGGACCACGCCGCGGCGATCCCTGTCAATCAGGACCGGAGCCTATCAGCCGCGCTTGCCGGCCTTGGCGCGCCGCCTGCCGCGTACGAGGCCCTCGGCCAGGGCTTCGTTCATGCGCGCCTGCCAGCCGGGACCGCCGGCCTGGTAGGCGGCGAGCTCATCGGGATCGACGTTCAGAGTGAGTTGCACCCGCCCGGTCTCACCCTGCGAGGGACTCCCTTGAGCCAGGGCGGCGTAGACGGCGGGCGGAAGCACGTCGCGGGCCGGGCGCAGGCGCGCCAGTTCGGCGTCAGTCAGTTCCGCCGAATCGGGATTGTTGGCGATGGACGCCTGGAGAAGCGCCTCCTCGGTATCGCTGAGCGGAGGCGCCCTTCGCTTGGTCGTGTCACGCGTCGTCATAGGCCTTCCGCTCCTTCCGGCTGGTCGGGCGCAGGCTGATCGCCGAAACCGCCTCCGTTCCGAGCACCGCGAACGTGAGAGTCTTGAGTTGCGCGTCCAGGAAACCGACGGCCTTGAAGCGGCGCCCGCCCGTCTTGCTCGCGTGGGTCTCGCTGACCAGGGCGGTCTCCCATTCGAAACGGGCCTGCGCATCGGCGAAATTCAGGCCGTGCCCTTCGGGCGGAGGCCTGAGGTTCTCTGACGCTTCGGCTCGTCCCAGATCATCCGCACACGATTTTGTAGCGCCCGGATGGCGGGACCGTCGAGCCTTTTTAGGGCTCGCTCACCCGCCCAGCACCCGCGCCACCTCCGCCTTGAGCACCGGCAGCAGTTCCGCCTCGAACCAGGGCTCGCGCTTGAGCCAGCCGTTGTTGCGCCAGGACGGGTGGGGCAGGGGCAGCACCCGGGGGCGGCGGGGCTCGTCCAGGAGCGCGCGCCAGCGCCGCACGGTGCCGGTCAGGCCGCCCTCCATCCGGCCCAGGTGCCAGGCCTGCGCGTACTGGCCGATCACCAGGATGAGATCGAGGTTCGGCAGGCCGGAAAACAGCTCCGCACGCCAGCGCTCGGCGCATTCCCGGCGCGGCGGCCGGTCGCCGCCCTTGGCGTCGAGGCCCGGGAAACAGGAGCCCATCGGCACGATCGCCACTTGCGCGGGGTCGTAGAACCGCGCCTCGTCGAGGCCGAGCCAGCTGCGCAGCCGGACGCCCGACGGGTCGGTGAACGGCATCCCGGTGCGGTGGGCCCGGGTCCCGGGGGCCTGGCTCGCCACGCAGAGAAGGGCGCCGGTGCTGCCCTGCACGATCGGCCGCGGCTCCTGGGGGAGGGGCGGCCCGTAGAGCGGGCTGTCCCGGCACAGGCGGCAGGCGCGAAGGCGCGCGGCAGTGTCTTCGAACGGGGCGTGTGCGGGCATCGTTGCCAAGATGGCGAGCGGCTGCGCAGAAACCAAAAAAAACGGCGCGGTGTCGCGCCGCGCCGTCGTCAGTCGGGTCTCTTACTCAGGTCTCTTGCCTTGGGGGGAAGGCCCCTCCGTCCTACGCCGGGGCCGGGAGGCGCGCCGTGCGATTCGTCACGCGCCCTTCATGCCGGAGAGGTCGAGGGGCAGGGCGCGCAGGCGCTGCCCGGTGGCGGAGAACACCGCGTTGGCGATGGCCGGGGCCAGCACAGGGACGCCCGGCTCGCCGATCCCGGTGGGCGCGGCCTGGCTCGGCACGATATGCACCGCGACCTGCGGCATCTCGCTCATCCGGGTCGGCTCATAGGCGTCGAAATTGTGCTCCTGCACCTGGCCCTCCTTGAGGGTGATGCGGTTGCGCAGGACCGCGGACAGCGCGAAGCCGACGGCGCCCTCGACCTGGGCGCGGATCACGTCCGGGTTGACCGCGACGCCGACATCCACCGCCGCCACGATCCGGTTCACCCGGATCCCGGAATCCTGGGCGGTGACGTCGGCCACCATGGCGACGTAGGAACCGAAGGATTCGTGGACCGCGACCCCGAGGCCGCGGCCCTTCTCCTGCGGCTTGTCCGACCAGCCGGCCTTGTCGGCGGCGAGCTTCAGCACGCCCGAGAGCCGCGGCGCCTGCGTCAGCAGCGACAGCCGGTAGGCCACCGGATCGACGTCTGCGGCGTGGGCCAGCTCGTCGATCATCACCTCCATGACGTGCGCCGTGTGGGTGTGGCCGACCGAGCGCCACCACAGGACCGGCACGCCCTCGCGGCCGTTATGGACGCCGAACCGGTAGGCCGGCAGCGCGTAGGGCGTGTCGGAGGCGCCCTCGACGGTGGTCGAGTCGATCCCGTTCTTGACGATCATCGCCTCGAAGGGCGAGCCGATCATGATGGACTTGCCGACCATGACGTGGTCCCAGCCGACCACCGCACCCTTGGCGTCGATGCCGGCCCGGACCTTGTGCAGCACGGTCGGGCGGTAATAGCCGCCGGCCATGTCGTCCTCGCGGGTCCAGACCAGGTGGATGGGAGCCGTCTCGCCGGCGGCCTTGAACACGGTGGCGGCTTCCGCGAGGTAGTCGGCGGTGGGCGTCGCCCGGCGCCCGAAGGACCCGCCGGCCCAGTTGCTGTGGAGCCGGACCCGGTCGGGCGTCACCCCGAGGATCGCCGCCATGGTCGCCTGCTCCACGGTCTGGAACTGGAAGCCGGCATAGACGTCGTAGCCGCCGTCGGCCGCCCGCTCGATCGTGGCGTTCAGGGGCTCCATCGCGGCATGGGCGAGGTACGGGAAGGTGAACTCGGCCTCGATCACCTTGGCGGCGCCGTTCAACGCGGCCTGCGGATCGCCGCGCTCGGAGGCGGTGAGGCCGGGGCCCTTGGCGCGCTCCCGGTACTCGGCCAGGATCGCGTCCGACGAGCGGGTCTCGGCGGTGCTGTCATCCCAGGCGACGGTGAGCGCCTCGCGGCCCTTCATGGCCGCCCAGGTGTCCCGGGCGATCACCGCCACGCCGGTGGGGACCTGCACCACGTCGAGCACGCCCACGACCTTCCGGGCCGCGGCGGCATCGAAGCTCTTCACGGTGGCGCCGAAGCGCGGGGCGCGGGCGACCACGGCGGTGACCTGGTTCGGGCGGCGGATGTCGAGGGAGTAGACCGCCGAGCCGTTGGTCTTGGCCACGGAATCGAGGCGCGGCACCGTCCGGCCGATCAGCGTCCACTCGCTCGGGTCCTTGAGCCGCGGCTCGGACGGGACCGGCAGGGAGGCGGCCGAGGCCGCGAGTTCGCCGAACCGGGCCTGCCGGCCCGAGGGTTCGTGGCGGACCACGCCCTCGGCCACCGTGATCTGCGCCACCGGGACCTTCCAGCGGAAGGCCGCCTCGGCCATCAGCATCTCCCGGGCGGCGGCCCCGGCCTTGCGCAGCTGGAACCAGGAATTGGCCACCGCGGTGGAGCCGCCGGTGCCCTGGATCGGGCCCATCAGGCTGTTGTTGTAGAGCGTCGCGTCCGCGGGCGCGAACTCGGTGCGGACCGTCTTCCAGTCGGCGCCGAGCTCGTCGGCCAGGATCGTGGCCAGCCCGGTCGTGTTGCCCTGGCCCATGTCGAGGTGCTTGATCACCACCGTGACGGTGTCGTCCGGGGCGATCCGCACGAAGGCGTTGGGTTGGGCCTTGACGCTCGCGAGGTCCGGGCCGGCGGCGGCCCGGGCGGGCTTCGTGTCGAGCCGGAAGGCGACCACGATGGCGCCGGCGCCGGCCAGGAGGCCGCGGCGGCTGGGACGGACGGGGGATGCGTTCGGTCGACGGGCGTTCAGCATGGCGGCGATGCTCCGGTCAGGACCGCGGGGAGGGGCAGAGGGGTCTGCAGAGGGGTCTTCAGGCGAGGTCGCGCGCGGCCTCGTGGATCGCGGCGCGGATGCGCTGATAGGTGCCGCAGCGGCAGATGTTGCCGTCCATGGCGCCGTCGATGTCGGCGTCGGAGGGCTTGGCGTTGCCGGACAGGAGCCCGATCGCCGACATGATCTGTCCGGACTGGCAATAGCCGCACTGCACGACGTCGAGCTTGCGCCACGCGGCCTGGACGGCCTCGGCCACGCGGCCGGACACGCCCTCGATGGTGGTCACCTGGGCGGTGCCGACATCGCCCACCTTAGTCTGGCAGGACCGCACCGGCTGCCCGTCGAGATGGACCGTGCAGGCGCCGCACTGGGCGATGCCGCAGCCGTACTTGGTGCCGGTCACGTCGAGGCGGTCGCGCAGCACCCACAGCAGGGGCATGTCCGGGTCGGCGTCGACCGTGTGGGTGACCCCGTTGACGGTGAGCATCGGCATGGTCGGCGGCCCTCGATCGACACGCGGGATCCGGGCGCGCGCCGGATCGCGGCGCTTCGGCCCCGCCACGCGGGTCGTTTACCGTAACCGGCCCCGCCTGGCCAACGATGTGTGGCGCCGCACGTCGATCCGGCCGGCCGATCCCCATGGCGCGGACGCCGATGCGTAAGATGCGACCGATGCCGGCAGCCGCTTCTTAAGACATCCGCCCCATCCTGGCGCCGTCGCCCCCCTGCCCAGCTGCCTCGCCGCCGCGTTCGAGCCGAGTTTCAACAATCCCATGTCCGATCTCACCGTCGAGATGGTGCAGCGCGGTCGCGGCCCCTCGACGGAGGAAGCGGCGCGGCGCCTCGGTGTCGCCCGCGAGATCCGCTCGGCGCGCGAGAAGCTGACGTCGCAGACCGGCCTGGAGCGGGCCTTCGACCACGAACTCCTGCGCCATTACGCCCGGTACCGGGCGGGAGCCGGCATTCCGCTGGTGCTGTTCGCCGTCACCCTGGCGACGGCGGCGACCTTCTGGATCGCCCCGGTCGTGGCCGCGCTCTGGGCACTCGGCGTGATCCTGATGGTCACGCTCAACACCACGCTGAGCCGCGGCTTCCTGCGGGCCGACGCGGCCACGATCCCGCTCGCGCGCTGGCGCCGCCGCTTCCTGATCGGCGAGGTCCTGCAGAGCCTGTCGTGGTCGGCGATGATCGGGCTCGGCACCACCGGCGGCTGGACCTTCGCGCTGTTCGGCCTCGTCATCGCGGCCGCGGTCTCGACCATGCTGGCGGCGACGGTGCCGGTGGCGGCGGTCGCCGCCCTGGTGCCGCTGGTGCTCGCCACCGCGTCGCTGGCCACCTGTTCGAAGGGCATGGAGGCGATGCTGCTGGTGCTGATGGCCGCCGGCGCGCAGCTGTTCTTCCTGGGGCTGGCCCGCCGCCTCTACGCCTCGACGGTGGGCGCCCTGCGTTCCCGGGCCGAGAAGGACGCGGTGTTCGGCGAACTGGAGCAGGCCAAGGCTAATTCCGACGAGGCGCGCCGCCGGGCCGAGGAGGCGAACCTCGCCAAATCGCGTTTCCTCGCCACCATGAGCCACGAGCTGCGCACGCCGCTCAACGCCATCCTGGGCTTCTCGGAGGTGATGAAGAACGAGGTGTTCGGCATCCACACGGCGCCGTCCTACCGGGAATACTCGAACGACATCCACGACAGCGGCATGCACCTGCTGAACCTGATCAACGAGATCCTCGACCTGTCGCGCATCGAGGCCGGCCGCTACGAGCTCAACGAGGAGGCGGTGCAGCTCGCCCACGTGGTCGAGGAATGCCGCCACATGATGGGCCTGCGGGCCAAGACGAAGAACCAGACCTTCCACGACCTGGTCGACGCCTCGCTGCCGCGGCTCTGGGCCGACGAGCGGGCGCTGCGCCAGATCGTGCTCAACCTGCTGTCGAACGCCGTCAAGTTCACGCCGCCGGGCGGCGAGATCTGGCTGAAGGTCGGCTGGACCGCCTCAGGCGGGCAGTACGTCTCGGTGAAGGACAGCGGACCCGGCATCCCCGAGGACGAACTCGGCACCGTGATGTCGTCGTTCGGCCGGGGCTCCCTGGCGATCAAGACCGCCGAGCAGGGCTCGGGGCTCGGCCTGCCGATCGTGAAGGGGCTGGTGGAACTGCACGGCGGCCAGTTCCAGCTGTCCTCGCGGCCGCGCGAGGGCACCGAGGTGATCGTGACCCTGCCGGCCTCGCGGGTGATGGACACCCTGCTGCCCGTCGATGTCGGCGCGGACGCGTTCGTCACGGTGCGGGGCGCGTTCAACCGCGCGGCTTGAACGAAGGGGTTCCCGAAGGGCTCAGCCCTTCGGCGGGGATTCGGGGGCGGAGCCCCTGATCATCGGGCGAAGCCCGGCACCAGGGCTCCGCCCTGGACCCGCAAAAGGTCTCGGACCTTTCGAAACCGGGACCTTACGGGATCTCAGCCACGGCGCGGATGCGGTTCCATTCGGCCTCGGTGACCGGCTGAACCGACAGGCGCGAGTTGTTCACCAGCACCATGTCGGCCAGCGCCGGGTCGGCCTTGATCGCGTCCAGCGTCACCGGCCGGGGCAGCGCCGCGACAGCCTTCAGGTCGACCATGCCGAAACGGCCGGTTTCGTCGGTGTGGTCGGGGTAGTAGGGCCGGATCACCGCGACGATGCCGACCACGGCCTTGCCTTCGTTCGAGTGGTAGAAGAAGCCCTGCTCGCCGACCTGCATGGCCATCAGGTGCTTCTTGGCCAGGTGGTTGCGCACGCCGTTCCAGTGGGTGCCGGCCGCGCCGGCCGCGACCTGCTGGTCCCACGACCAGGTCGCGGGCTCGGATTTGAACAGCCAGTACGCCATCACGCCCTCTCTCGCGGGGCCGCCCCGTCGCGGCGGCAGGGCCCCCATAGCGCAGCTGTCCCCGGCGCGGACAGGCCCCTCCGGCCCCGGCTCACCGCCCGTTACGGCCGAGCACGAGCCAGCTGGCGCCCGCGAAGGCCCAGGCGCAGAGCCCGCCATACAGCATGACGCCGTCGACGCCCCGGACCAGCGCCTGCCGGGCGATCGATGCGGCACCGGCGTCGGCCAGCGCCAGATTGCCGGCCGCCACCGTCTCCGCGAGGGCGTCGAGCGCCGCCCCCTGCGCCAGCGGGGCGAGGCCCGCCCGGACGCCCTGGAGCAGGATGAAACCCATCAGGGCGATGTTGACGGAAAGCGCGATCATCCGCGCGCTCATGTCCATGCCCGCGGCCATCCCGGCGCGCTCCGGCGGCAGGGCGCCCGTGGCGGTGTTGGTCACGGGGGTGTTGGTGAGGCCGAGCCCGGTGCCGGCCAGGAGGCAGCCGGGCAGCAGCGTCAGCCAGCCCGCCTGCGCGCCGGTGGCGGCCGCGCGCATCAGCAGGACGCCGGCGCCGATGGCGAACAGGCCGAGCGGGATGACCACGCCCGGGCCGTGGCGCAGGAGCAGGCGCTCCGACAGGGGCGGCGCGACGGCGACATCCTCGGGCCGGAGCATTTCGGCTGGTTCGCGGCCCCGCATTTCGAGCACCGGGCCGGCGAGACGTTGCGCCTGGCCGCGACCTCGCCCTGCTGCTCCGTGCGGGACGTCGCCATCCAGTTGCTGGACCGGGCCGGGATTCCCTGGACGGAGGTGTTCGTCGGCGGCACCTCGGCGATCAGCGCGGCCCTGTCGGCGGGGCTGGCGGTCTCGGCCTTCCCGCGCCGGCTCGCCCCGGCCGACGTGATCGACGTCGCCGACGCGCTGGGGCTCCCGCCGATCCCCGCACTCGCCCTGGTGCTGCACTCGTCCTCACCGATCCGCGCAGCAAGGACGCGCTGCTGGCGATCACGGCGGCGTTCCGGGAGCACCGGCGGGGTTAGGGCGTTCGCACGACGACTTGAGGGTTTCCAAAGGGCTCCGCCCTTTGGCGGGGTTCGGGGGCGGAGCCCCTGAGACACCTTTCAGGCGACCAGGGCTCCGCCCTGGACCCGCAAAAGGTCCCGACCTTTTGAAACCCTAATCCGACTCGCCGCGCAGCGGCCGGGCGAGCAGGCCGGCGATCACGTCCTCGACGCCGGCCCGGCCCGTCACGATCGCCGCGACGGCCTGCGCCACCGGCATGTCGATCGCCCGGGCCGCCGCCAGGCCGGCCAGGGCCGCGGCCGTGAAGGCGCCCTCGGCGAGCTTGCCGCCGGACGCCGCCTCCGGGCTCGCCCCGGCGCCGAGCCGCTGCCCGAAGGCGAAGTTGCGCGATTGCGGCGAGGAGGCGGTGAGCACCAGATCGCCGAGGCCGGAAAGGCCCATCAGGGTCTCGGGCCGGCCTCCGAACGCCCGGGCGAAGCGCATCAGCTCGGCGAAGGCGCGGGCGATCAGGGCCGCCCGGGCGCTCTCGCCGAGGCCCCGGCCCGCCACGATCCCGCAGGCGATGGCCAGCACGTTCTTGCCGGCGCCGCCGATCTCGACGCCGCGCACGTCGTCGGTGTGGTAGAGCCGGAAGCTCGGCCCCGAGAGCAATGCACTCAACGACGCGGCGAGCCCGGGATCCGTCGCCGCCAGGGTGACGGCCGTGGGAAGGCCGCAGGCGACGTCGGCCGCGAAGCTCGGGCCGGACAGGACAGCGACCGGCGTTCCCGGCGGCAGGACCTCTTCGGCGACCGCGCTCAGGAAGCTGTCGCTGCCGCGCTCGATCCCCTTGGCGCAGAGGATCACCGGCCCGGCCGAGGCGAGGGGACCGCGCAGAGTCTCCAGCACGCCGCGCACGGTCTGGGCCGGCACGACCAGCAGGGTCGCCCGGGCGCCGGCGAGTTGTTCGGATTGCCCTGTCACCACGATCCGGTCGTGGAGCGGCACGCCCGGCAGGTAGCGCGGGTTCTCCCGCGCGGCCTGCAGCCTGGCGGCGGCCTCCGGGTCGCGCAGCCAGAGCGAGACCGGGTGCCCGGCGGCCGCGGCCGCGTTGGCCAGCGCCGTGCCCCAAGCGCCGCCGCCGACGACGTTGATGGGTGCGCTCATGCCGAAACCCCCGCCTGTTCAAGCCGATAGAGGATGTGGCTGCGCAGCGGCCCCTCCGGCACCGCCGGATGCGCGAACGTCTCCGCCCGCACCATGCCGAGGCGCTCCATCACCGCCAACGAGCGCCGATTGCCGGACGCGGTGTACGCCACGACCGCCCGGATGCCGCAGCGCTCGGCGAGGTCGGCCAGCGTCAGCCGCGCCGCCCGGGTTGCGAGGCCGTGGCCCCAGGCATCCCGGGCGAGGCGCCAGCCGATCTCGATGGTCGCGCCGACCCGCTCGCCCCCCGGGAACGGCATGGCCCGCATGATCCGGAACGCCCCGACGAAGCCGACGAACCGGCCGTCCCGCTCCAGGGCCCAGGGGCCGAACCCGTCCGCCACGAAGCGCCGGTCATAGCTGCTCGCCTCGGCGGCGCTCTCGGCCTCGGTCCGGGGCCGGGGGAAGAATTCCATCACCGCCGGATCGGCGTTGAGCGCCGCGAACGGGGTCGTGTCGGCCGGACGCCAGCGGCGCAGGAGCAGGTCGCCGTCCTGAAGGCCGTCCGGCATTGGGGCCGTCGCGATCTCGCTGCGCCGGAGCTTCCCCCGCCGGATCTTGCCGCGCCAAGCCAGGGAACGCCGGTTCAGCAGGGCGAGGTCGGCGGTGCCGGCCAGCACCGCATCCCCGAGGGCGATCGCGTGCTCAAGGCCGTCGGCCGGCATGTTGGCGTGGGCGGGCGCCGCCACGCTGTCGCGCCAGGGGCCGCCGCAGGCATTGTCCAGGAGGATGCGGGCGAAGCAATGATCGAGGCGGACCGGCCAGCCGGGCCGGGCGGCCTCGGGCAGGCGGCGCGCGACGAGATCCCGCCACTGCGCGCGCCGGTCCGCACCGGTGCTCATCCGGCCGGGACCGCGTCCCGGGCCGGGTCGACGGCCAGCGGCCAGCGGGGGCGGGCCGGCGCGGTCAGGTCGTCGACGAGCCCGAGCCGCAGGCGCTCCAGCCCGGCCCAGGCGATCATGGCGCCGTTGTCGCCGCAGAGCGGCAGGGGCGGGGCGACGAAGCCGAGGCCCGCCTCGCCGGCCAAAGCCGCCAAAGCGCGACGGATCGCGCCGTTGGCCGAGACGCCGCCTGCCGCCACCAGGGCGGTGGGCCGGCCGGCGACGCCCGAGAAGGCGCGCAGGGCGACCCGGGCGCGGTCCACCACCACGTCGACCACGGCGGCCTGGAAGCTCGCGCACAGGTCGGCGACGTCGCGCTCGGCCAGCGGGGCGATCCGCTCGGCCTCGATCCGCAGGGCGGTCTTGAGACCCGACAGGGAGAAATCCGCCTCGCGCCGGCCCAGCATCGGCCGGGGCAGGGCGAAGCGCTCGGGGTCGCCCGATTCGGCCATGCGCTCGACCTCGGGGCCGCCGGGGTAGCCGAGGCCCAGCAGCTTGGCGACCTTGTCGAAGGCCTCGCCGATGGCGTCGTCCACCGTGGAGCCGAGGCGCACATAGTCGCCGACCCCGCGCACGGCGACGAGCTGGGTGTGGCCGCCCGAGGCCAGCAGCAGGAGATACGGGAAGGGCAGGTTGTCGGTCAGCCGCGCGGTGAGCGCGTGGGCCTCGAGGTGGTTGACCGCGAGCAGCGGCTTGCGGGTCACCAGGGCCAGGGTCTTGGCGGTGACGAGGCCGACCAGCACGCCGCCGATCAGCCCGGGCCCGGCCGCCACCGCGATCCCGTCGAGGTCGGAAAAGCCGATCCCGGCCCGGTCGAGGGCGCGGGCGATCAGCCGGTCGAGCACCTCGACATGGGCCCGGGCGGCGATCTCGGGCACGACGCCGCCGTAGGCGGCGTGCTCGGCGATCTGGCTCAGGATCTCGTTGGCGCGGATCTGCGCGGCCCCGTCCTCATCCACGGACACCACGGCGGCGGCGGTCTCGTCGCAGGTGGTCTCGATGCCGAGCACGGTCTTCACGGGCCACTCCCTAGGGTCATCGGACCTGCAGGCCCCGCCCGGGAGCCCGCCGGGCCGGCGTAATCCGGGCGCCGGGCGAGCGCAATGACCGCCCGGCGCCCCATGGCAGGCTCAGTCGACCGCGATCATCACGTCGGAGGCCTTCACCACGGCGTAGGCCGGGCCGCCGGCCACGAGCTTGAGGGCATCGACCGCCTCGTTGGTGATCGCGGCGGTGACCACCTGGCCGGGGCTGATCTCGATCTTCACGTGGGCGGTGGTCGAGCCCTTGTCGACCGAGACCACGGTGCCCTTGAGGACGTTGCGCGCGCTGATCTTCATGCTGTCGTGCTCCGAAGCTCACTCGGCCGAATCGGGCCGCATCCGGCGCGTGTCCTACAGCATGGCGCGGGTCGGCGCGACCACCCGGGGGCGGGGGGACAGGTCCGTCACGCGCTCGCAGCCAGGACGGATTGCCGCTCGAACAGGGCGCGGTAGGCCCCGCCCGGGCGGCGCATCAGGTCGGCGTGGGGGCCGTCCTCGACGATGCGGCCGTGGTCGAACACGAGGATGCGGTCGAGCGCCTGCACGGTCGAGAGCCGGTGCGCGATCACGAGCGCGGTGCGGCCGTGCATCAGCCGCGCCATCGCCTCCTGCACCAAGGCCTCGGATTCCGAATCGAGGCTCGAGGTCGCCTCGTCGAGGATCAGGATCGGCGCATCCGCCAGGAAGGCGCGGGCCAGCGCCACCCGCTGGCGCTCGCCGCCCGAGAGCTTGACCCCGCGCTCGCCGACCAGGGTGGCGTAGCCATCGGGCAGCCGGGCGATGAAGGCGTGCGCGTTGGCGAGCCGGGCCGCCCGCTCGATCGCCTGCGCCGAGGCGCCGGGCCGGGCATACGCGATGTTCTCGGCGAGCGAGCGGTGGAACAGCACCGGCTCCTGGGGCACGATCGCGACCTGCGCCCGCAGGCTGTCCTGGCTCGCCGCCGCCACGTCCTGCCCGTCGATGGTCACGCGCCCGCCCGAGACGTCGTAGAGCCGCTGGATCAGCTTGACGAAGGTGGTCTTGCCCGAGCCCGAGCGGCCGACCAGCCCGACCCGCTGGCCCGCCGGGATCGTCACCGACAGCCCGTCGTAGAGCGGATGCCCGTGGGCGCCGTAGTGGAAGCGCACGGCCTCGAAGCGGATCGTCCCGCCCGCGACCGCGAGCGGGGCCGCCCCCGGCCGGTCGGCGACGCCGAGGGGCTCGTCCGCCAGCGCGACCAGTTCCTCCATCTCGTTGACCGCCCGCTGCAGGTGGTTGATGTGGCCGCCGATGTCGCGCAGGTAGCCGTGCACCACGAAGGTGGTGGTGAGCACGTAGGCGACGTCGCCCGGGCTCGCCTCCCCGCGCCACCACAGCCACAGGGCGGTGGCCACGATGGCGGTGCGCAGGGCGAGCAGCAGCCCGAGCTGGCCGGTGCCGCTCCACGTGATGATCATCCAGGTGCGGTGCGTGCGCCGCTGCCACCTGGCCAGGAGCCGGCCGAGGCGCGCCTCCTCCCGGGCCTCCGCGCCAAAGGCCTTGACCACGGCGTTGTTGCCGATCGCGTCGCTGAGGGCGCCGCCGAGCCGCGTGTCGAGGGCGTTCGAGAGCGCGGAGGCGGGGGCGATGACCCGGGTCGCCAGGAGCGCGGTGGCGCCGACATAGGCGGCGGCGCCCAGCGCCACCACGGCGCCGAGGGCCGGCCAGTGCAGGCCGAGCACGAGGGCGGTGCCGAGCAGCACCACCAGGGCGGGCAGCAGCGCCAGCAGCAGCGTGTCGTTGAGCCCGTCGAGGGCCCACATGCCGCGCGAGATCTTTCGGACGGTGGAGCCCGAGAAGGTGTTGGCGTGCCACTCGGTCGAGAAGCGCTGGACCCGGGCGAAGCCGTCCCGGGCCATGTCGCTCATGGTGTGGAGGGTGAGCGGCACCACCAGGCTCCAGGCGACGTGCCGCAGCAGCGCGGTGGCGAGGCCCAGCGCCGTCATCGCCAGGAAGGCGGGCAGCGCCGCCTCCAGCGCCGCCTGCCGCTCGGGCCCGGTGAGCGCGTCGACCAGCCGGCCGGCATAGAGCGGCAGCAGCACCTCCGCGAAGGTCGCCAGGGTGATCGCGCCGGAGAGGCCGGCCACGAGGGGCCAGCGCAGGCGCCAGCCGCGGACGACGAAGGCGAGCACGCGGCGGACCGCGCCCACCCGCCGGGGAGGGGACAGGGACATGCACAAGCCCGACGCGTCGGCGTCGGCTCCGGGAAACGCCGGCCCGGCATCGGATGCGACGCGGGCGGGCGCGGTCAGACGGGGGAGAGGCTCGGGGACGCCGGGGCCGTGAGGCCGGGCGCCAGCGGTCAGCCGATCCGCGCGCGGGCTCGGACGATCCCTGCGGGGCGGACGGCATAGACGATGCTCATGCGGTCTCCTCCCTCATGCGAGCGCGACAGGGCCGAGGCTAGGGGAACCGGAAACGATTCGCAACGGCGGAAGACCGCACGTCGAGATGACGGTTGAAGCGCGATCGGAACGTCTGGTGAAGGTGGGAAGCGGCGAGACCGATTTCGGTCGCCAAATGCTTCAAGCGGACATCAACATCGTCCGCTCAGCAGGATCTCGGCGACTTCGGGCACGTCTCGGGTCGCCCGCTCGCACAGTCCGGCAAGATCCGCACCTGAGAAGGCGTGCATGTAAAGGGGGTGGAGGGCCATCTCGACGAACCGTGCCGCCAGCGGTGTTGCATCCGTCACCGCCGCGTCGGAGCCGTCCGTCGCCAAGCACTGCGCGATGCAGCGGACGCATCCGCCAAAGCCGATCCGGAACCCCTCGCGACCGAGTTCGGGAAACGCCTTCGCCTCGGCGATGGTGAGGCGCATCAGGGCGATGCTCTCCTCGGCCAGGGTTAGGTTGGCGAGTTCGATCCCGACCTGGACGAGGCGTTCCTTGGGCGTCCCGTTCGTCGGGACGATGGCCATTCGGGCCTGTAGTTCGTCGACGTAGCGCAGCACCACCGCTGAGAAGAGCGCCTCCTTGGTCGGAAAGCGCGCGTACAGCGTCGTCTTCCCGGTGTGGGCGAGATCGGCGATCTGATCGACTGTCGTGCGGCCAAACCCCTGCTCCAGGAACAGGGACGAGGCGACGGTGATGATGCGTTCCTCGATCTGTCCGGCCTGGTCAGCGCGCGGGCGTCCACGGCGCGGGCGGTCCGGTGCCGAAGGGACGGGGGTACGCTTGCCGGATTGGTCCAAGATCGGAACCGATTTTGCTGGGGGACGCATGCACCAAAGGTGGTGCGTTCGAACGGCCAAGCCAAGTCGTCCCACACGGCCGTCCACCTGAGATGGCGAGCGGCGACCGACCTGCGCGAGGGGGCGGAGCGCCGGCCGGTCGCCGTCATCACATGGCCGGTGGCCCCGTGATCCCTGTCGCCGCCGGGCTAAGCGGCCTGCTTGCCGACCGCGGCCTCGGCGGCCTTTGCGTAACGCTCTTCCAGCGCCTTGCTCTCCTGGCCAAGGCGCTCGAACTCCTCGGCCTGCTTGGAGAGGCTAAGTGCCTTTGCGTAAATCACGTGGCACTGGAAGGCGGTGGCCACGTAGGTGAGGCCCGCTCGGGCACCGAAGGCGATGGCGACGTCGCGTGTCTCGTCGTCCTGGGCAGCCTTGACGGACATCTCCGTGCCTTCGGCGATGCCGGCCTGGATACGGTCCTTGAAGTCGTTCGGCTGGGTGTCGAGCTCCTTCAGGAAGCCGATCATCGCCTGCTGCTGGCGGCCGCACAGCGCCGCGCCCTCTGCGGCCAGCTTCTTGAACGCGGGATCGGTGAACTGCCCCTCGGCCTGGGAGGCTGCCGTCTTGCCCTGCTCGGAAGCCGAACGGTAGGCCTGGAGGCCGGCGATGTACCAGGTCTTGATCGTGTCGTGGGACATTCGGATTGCCTGTCTGTTGCGCCGTACGGCCAGCCACGTCCGAAGGTGGGGCGGTCCGAAGGCGATGCCCGGAGCATTAATAGGACGATATCGTCCTATTATGGGAAGTCGCAGTTCGGCCCATGGTTCCTGGCCGGTTCCGATTTTTGATCTTGGCCTTCAGCCGGCGATGGCGTCGTTGAGGTAGTCCACCAGGGGCTGGGCCGCCTTGAAGGTCTCAACGACCACGTCGAGGGCGTCCTCGCCCTGGAGCTGCTTGTTCGTCAGCTTCCGGTTGGCGCAGAACCCCTTCATGCGCAAATATTCGATGGCCGGGTGGTCGGGATCGTATCCCTGGGGCGCACGCTTGAGCTCGCCCGGGCTCGTCAGCCCTTCGGGGAACATCGCCTTCATCTCGCGGGACTCGACGACGCCGGTCCACTTCGGCAACGATGCCGCGATCCGCTTGCGGATGTGGTCGAGCGCCTTCGGCTCGGTCGTGAAGATGCCCCCGCCCGCATAGCAGCCGCCCGGCTCGACATGGAGGTAGTAAGAGGCCGACCCCTGGTAGTCGCCGACGCTGTTGAGCATCACGAACAGGTCCGTCTTGTACGGCGGCTTGCCCTTGGCGAAGCGCATGTCCCGGTTGAGGCGGGTCACGCACTTCGTCGGCTCGGCGTTCGCCTTCTTCACCTTGGGATTGAAGCGGGACGCCGCGTCGATCAGGTGGCCTGCCACGTCGACGAGGTTGGATTTCGCGCGCTCGTAGTCGTCACGATGCTCCTCGAACCATTCCTTGTCGTTGTGGGCCGCGATGCCCTTCAGGAAGTCGAAGGTGTGCTTCTCGATCATCTGGGGGCATTCCTTTCGCCGAATTCGAACGATGGGGTTTCGTGCACCGGGCGCGCCCCGAGCGCTGGGGACTTCGCCCCCCAAGCCGCGCGGGCTGCGCGAGCGGCGGCCAGGTGATCGACCAGGGGCGGCGGCAGGGGCGATGCGGGATGCAGCCATGGCTCGTGGGCGAACCCGGCCGGAAGGCTGGCCAGTTCGGGCAGCCATGCGCGGACGTAGCTCTCGTCGAGGTCGAGGTCGCGGCCTTGCTTGACCGGGTTCAGGATGCGCGGCCCGCGATCCTGATTGACCCGGCCGTCGTTGATCGCGACCTGAAGCCAGGTGATGCCGGGCTCGTAGTCGTCGAACATCTCCGCCAGGACCGTCCCGACCTCGAACGGAGGCAAGCCCAGGAGCTGCACCGCATAGGACGCGGCCAGCTGGCGAAGGCGGAAATTGATCCAGCCGGTCGCCTTCAGCTCGCGCATGGCCGCATCAGGCATGGGGATGCCGGTGCATCCGTCCCGCCAGGCTTCGACCCTGCGCCGCATCTCCGGCGTGATCGGGAGCGGACGCAGATCGTCCTCATAGCGGGAAAAGGTCGTCAGGAAGCCGGGACGGTAGCGGACGCGCCCCTTGAAGGCGCCGAAGGATTTCCCCGCGACCGAACGGGCCTGGCCCGGGTTCGCGCGGTGCCAGGCGCGTTCCGCCGCCTCGGTTTCGACCCTCGCCCTGTCGCTGGACAGCGTGCCCGCCGCGAAGTGGGTCGAAAGCAGGCTGGTGCTCAGCCGATCTCGGCCCGGCACCCACATGCCGGCCAGGTAATCCCGCTCCGGCAGGCCCCTCAGGAAGGCCCGCAGCAAGGCTATCGGGTGATCGTCCGGCAGCGCCCCCGGTGCGATCTCGGCCGCATCGGATAGGAACGGCGCGTCGGGCCTGGCCCCTCCCGTTCCCTTGCGACGGATCATCTCGCCGTTGACGGTCACCAGCGGGATGCCGACCGCCGCCAACTCGTCCGTCCATTGCCTGTGATGGGCAAGCTCGGCGGCCATGCCATCGGCGGCGTTGCGGATGACCACGGTACATCCATGCCGCCGACAAGCCGCCGCAACGGACGTATCGTCACCAGGGCCACGCACCTCGAAAGGTATGCCTTTGGCCAAGAACTGCGCCTCAAGTCGCGCCTCGGCTGCCTCCTCAAGAGTGCGCCGATGCGGAGTCCGCCTGGGTCGCCCCCGCGCCTCCGGGGCGATGCGCAGCACCGCCATGCCTCCGTAGCCGGTGGTGGCCTGCCGGAGGGCAAGATTGTCCTCAAGCCTCAGATCCTCGGCAAGCCAGAGAAGGACCCTGCAATCGGAGTGTCGGACGGGCGTAGCATGCATCGGAAAGAAATAGGACGACGGCGTACTATTCAATATCAGGGTCGCAGGTAGGATGCGGAGCGTCCGCTTCTTGGCCAAAAGCTAAAGTCCGCTTCCTGTCCCGAGCCGAAGTGGCCGGACGGCCGACGGACGACCGCTTATGGGAAGCGCTGTAGACGAGTTTGGCGGCTGGGTTGGGTCGAAACCAGCCCCTCCAAAAGGCGCCGCTCTCGTGATCCGCGACAGCTTGCCGGCGACGGGTGCCCCGCTGTCGGGCTGCATCGTCGGGCGTGACCCCGGACCCGGCTTTGCCATCCCCGAATCCCGCCCGCCACCGGGACAAAACGCTAATCCGGCTCGCCCTCCGGATCGGCCTCAGGCTCCTCCTCGGGGATCGGCGCGGCGCCCCAGGCGGTGAGCGCCGCGTTGAGGTCGTCGAGGACGAAGTGCCGGGCGCTGTCGCGGTCGTAGCCCTCGCCCAGAAGGTCGTCGTAATCGGTGAAGACGTGGCGGGCATAGGCCACCAGGGCGAGGCGCGCGGCGGTCCCGGGGGCGGCTCCGCGCAGGCCGGCGCTCGCCAGCGCCCGGTCCAGCACGGCGTCGGACTCGAAGGCGGGCAGGCGCGGGGCGATGTGGGCCAGCGCCTCGGCCACGGCCTCGCGGCGGTTCAGGGGCGAGGACAAGGGCGAGGACAAGGGGCTCTTCTCCGGGATGCGCGCAGGGCGGCTCGCCGGGCCGCCTCCGGCCCGGGCACCATGATTTCGCCGCCGCGGCCGGCTACAAGGCTGCCCGCCGGTGCGGATACCGGCTCGGGGTGCGCACGCGCATCACGACAAAGGCTTAGCGCCGCATCCAATTGCAACGTGCTCCGGTGCGGCCCTAATGTCATCGGCAGTTGAGGCGGGGCACGCAGACAACCCGCCGTCGGGGAGATCAGGTCCATGCCAACGATCCGTCACGCGGTGATCCTGGGCGTGCTGCTCGGGGCGGCGCCGGCCCTGGCCCAGAGCCCGGTGGCCCCGGACGGGTCCCGGGTCGGCCGCAGGATCACCGCCACCGGGCAGACCAAGCCGCCGAGCCCCGCCGCCACGGGTACGGCCCGACCGGTGAACGAGGTCACCATGCTCAAGGCGCAGAAGGCCGCGGAAGCCCGCTCGAAGGCGTGGGACAGCAAGATGCGCCACACGATGGGCACGATCTGCAACGGCTGCTGAGCCGGATACGAAAAGGGGCCGCCCCTGCGGGCAGCCCCTTCTTTCGCAAGTCCAGGTCCCGAACCGCACCCCGCCGCCGGCTCGGCCGCGGGGTGCGATCCCGGGAGACTCAGCGGGAGTAGAACTCGATGACGAGGTTCGGCTCCATCTGCACCGGGTAGGGCACCTCGGACAGGCTGGGGATGCGGGTGACGCGGGCGGTCATCTTGGCGTGATCGGCCTCGATGTAGTCCGGCACGTCACGCTCGGGGAGCTGGGTCGCCACGATGACGATCTCGAGCTGGCGGGAGGATTCCTTGACCTCGATGAGGTCGCCGGCCTTCACCTGATAGCTCGGGATGTTCACCCGGATCCCGTTGACCTTGACGTGGCCGTGGTTGACGAACTGGCGGGCCGCGAACGGGGTCGCCACGAACTTCGCACGGTACACCACGGCGTCGAGGCGACGCTCGAGCAGGCCGACCAGGTTCTCGCCGGAATCGCCGCGCAGGCGGATCGCCTCGGCGTAGTAGCGGCGGAACTGCTTCTCGGTGATGTTGCCGTAATAGCCCTTGAGCTTCTGCTTGGCGCGCAGCTGCGTGCCGAAGTCGCTCATCTTGCCCTTGCGGCGCTGGCCGTGCTGGCCCGGGCCGTACTCGCGGCGGTTGACGGGGCTCTTCGGGCGGCCCCAGATGTTCTGGCCCATGCGGCGGTCGAGCTTGTGCTTCGCCTGAATCCGCTTTGACATATGTTTCGCGTCCTCTCGTGACCGAGATTGAGGAACGCGCCCTCCTTTTCCCGGACCCTCAAGGCCGGGACGACAGGGCGGGATGATCCCGCCCACGGGTGCGCGTGAAAACGCGACGGGGCCCCGTGCGGAGCCCCATCGACGGCCGGGTCTTTAGGGGATGGGCCGGCCCGGGTCAACCACAGGCGGACTTTCGGAATGGCGGCGACGATGCGGATCAGGCAGGCAGAGGCGGCGGACGCGGCGGCGATCCGGGGTGTGGTGGACGCGGCCTACGCCAAATGGATCCCGCTGATCGGCCGCCTGCCGACACCGATGCGGGCCGATTACGCGAAGTCTGTGCAGGATCACCGCTTCGACCTGCTGCAGATCGACGAAGAACTGGCCGCCCTGATCGAGACCACGCGAAGGGACGACGAAGGGAACGGCCACCTGCTGGTCGTCAACGTCGCGGTCCACCCGAATTTCCAGGGCCGGGGCTTCGGGACAACGCTGCTCACCCGCGCGGATACGATCGCCGCCGGGGCCGGCCTGACGCGGCTGCGGCTCTACACGAACAAGAAATACACGGCGAACCTGCGCCTCTACGGATCGCTGGGCTACGAAGTGGAGCGCGAGGAGCCGTATGACGGACCGGGCCGGACCCTGGACGACGACATCACGGTTCACATGGTGAAGGCGATCGCTCCGTAACCGGCCGGAACCCGCGATGCCGTCATCCGATGGCAGCGTCGCGGGCGTTAGAAGGGCCGCATGTCCCGCTTGGAACGCCTGTTCGACCTGCTCCACGCCCTGCGCAGCCACCGGCGGCCCGTCAGCAGGCGCGTGCTGGCCGGGGAGACCGGCGTCAGCCTGCGCACCCTGTACCGGGACATCGCGAGCCTTCAGGCGATGGGGGCCGCCATCGAGGGGGAGCCCGGGGTCGGATACGTGCTGAGGCCGGGCTTCCTGCTGCCGCCGCTGATGTTCAGCCCGGAGGAGATCGAAGCGCTGGTCCTGGGATCGCGCTGGGTCGCCGATCGCGCGGATGACCGGCTGAGCAGCGCGGCCCGGAGCGCACTCGCCCGGATCGGCGCGGTCCTGCCCGACGACCTGCGCGAGACCTTCGCGGGTTCGGCGCTGCTGGTCGGCCCCGGCACCGCGGCACCGGTCGACGCGGTCGACCCCGCCCTGCTGCGCAGGGCGATCCGGACCGAGCGCAAGCTGACACTGCGCTACCGCGACGGGACGAGCGCGGCCTCGGAGCGGGTGGTGTGGCCGTTCGCCCTCTCATTCTTCGACGCCGCCCGGATCCTGGTGGGCTGGTGCGAACTGCGCCAGGGCTTCCGGCACTTCCGCACCGACCGGACCGCCGAAGCCCAGCTGAGCGACGCGCGCTATCCGCGGCGCCGGCAGGCCCTGCTCAAGGACTGGCGGCGCACCGAGGGGATCATAGACCCCGCTGCTTGATGCTGCCGGAAACTGGCAGGGGCGCTGGATATCGAGGTCGCGCATCCACCGACAGGAGCGACCGATGGCCGAACCCAGCAACATCCTTCTCTACGTCACAGACCCGGAGGCCAGCGCGCGCCTCTACGCGACCCTCCTGGACCGAGAACCGGTCGAGGCGAGCCCGACCTTCGTGCTGTTCGCGCTGCCCTCGGGCCTGGCGCTGAGCCTGTGGGCGCGAAGCGGAGTGGTGCCGGCCCCCACGCAAGTGGGCGGCGGAGGCGAAATCGGCTTCCGGGTGCACGGGGCCGCGCGCGTGGACGCGCTCCACGACGCCTGGCGGGCGAAGGGCGCCAAGATCGTCCTGGCACCGACGGATCTCGATTTCGGCCGCAGCTTCGTCGCCGTCGATCCGAACGGGCATCGCCTGCGGGTCTATGCGCGAACCGAGGATCAATGAGCGACCTTCGGCGTGAATGCTGCGCGGAGCCCTGCTATCGGGCTCCGCCCCGATACCCCGCCAAAGGGCTGAGCCCTTTGGAAACCCGGATCGGTCAGGTCACCACGCTCGGCTCGGCCCGGCCGGTGCGGGGCTCGATCTCCGCGACGGCGCGGGCCGCCGCCACGACCGGGGCCAGCACCTCGGAGACGGGCAGGTCGAGCCGGGTCGGATCGGCCTCGTAGCGCTCCAGATAGACCCGGAGTGTCGCCCCGGCGGTTCCGGTGCCCGAGAGACGGAAGACCACACGGGCATCCTCGGCGAAGCCGATGCGGATACCCTGGTGCTCGGTGAGCGAGCCATCGACGGGATCGCGGTAGGCGAACTCGTCGGCCGTCGAGACCGTGAGGTCGCCGAGCCGCGTGCCCGGCAGACCGGCGAGCTTTTCCCGGAGCGCATCCATCAGGCCGTTGGCGGCGTCGGAATCCACCTCCTCGTAGTCGTGGCGGGCGTAGTAGTCGCGGCCGTGGGTGCGCCAATGCGCCCGGACCAGCGCGTCGGCGCGCTCGCCGGTGGCGGCCAGGATGTTGAGCCAGAGCAGCACCGCCCAGAGCCCGTCCTTCTCGCGCACGTGGTTCGAGCCGGTGCCGGCGCTCTCCTCGCCGCACAGGGTGATCAGGCCGGCATCGAGAAGATTCCCAAAGAACTTCCAGCCGGTGGGCGTCTCGTAGGCCTGGATGCCCAGAGCCGCCGCGACCCGGTCGGCGGCGCGGCTCGTGGGCATCGAGCGGGCGATGCCGGCGAGCCCACCCGCGTAGCCCGGCGCCCGGTGGGCGTGGGCGGCAAGGAGCGCGAGGCTGTCGCTCGGCGTCACGAACAGGCCCGGGGCCACGATCATGTTGCGGTCGCCGTCGCCGTCGGACGCCGCGCCGAAATCGGGGGCGTCAGGCCCCTGCATCAGGTCGAACAGGTCGTGGCAATGGACCGGGTTCGGATCCGGGTGATGGCCACCGAAATCTTCTTTTGGAATGGCGTTGACGACCGTCCCCCGAGGCGCGCCGAGCATGCCTTCGAGGATGGCGACCGCGTAGGGGCCGGTCACCGCGCTCATCGCGTCGAACCGCATGCGGAAGCCGGAGGCGAACAGGCGCGACACGGCGTCGAAGTCGATCAGCGTGCGCATCAGTTCGGCGTAGTCGGCCACCGGGTCGATGATCGCGACCGTCATGGCGCCGAGCCGGGTCTCGCCCAGGGTGTCGAGGTCGAGATCCGACGCCTCGACCAGGCTGTAGCGGGTGAGCGCCTTGGCCCGTTCGAAGATCGCGTTGGTCATGGTCTCGGGCGCGGGACCGCCGTTGGCGGCATTGAACTTGATGCCGAAATCGCCGTCCGGCCCGCCCGGGTTGTGGCTCGCCGACAGGATGATGCCGCCGATCGCCTGGGCCTTGCGGATCACGCAGGAGGCGGCCGGGGTCGAGAGCAGGCCGCCGCGTCCGACCAGCACCCGGCCGAACCCGTTGCCGGCGGCGAGCCGCAGCGTCTTCTGCACCACCTCGCGGTTGAGGAAACGCCCGTCACCGCCGAGCACCAGGGTCGCGCCCGCCTTGTCGGGCAGGGTGTCGAAGATCGCCTGGACGAAGTTCTCGACGTAGTTCGGCTGCCGGAACACGGGCACCTTCTTGCGCAAGCCGGAGGTGCCCGGCTTCTGATCGGGGAAGGGCGTGGTGGCGACGGTCGTCGGGGTCGTCATGGGCGGGCGTCTCCCGGGTTCTCCCGCCTCAATGCCCGCGCGGAGGCGCGGCGTCACCCGCCCCGGCGACAGAGGCGGGGGTTTTTTCACGCGCTTTCGCCGGATCGGGCAACGGAACCCGCCTCCTGTCCGCCGGCGGCCGCTCCGGACCGTTGCGCCGATCGACACCCGTCGGTTGAATCACCGGAGCCGCCGAACAAGGCGGGCCGGAGGAAACCATGGCGGACAGAGTGGTGCAGAAGGATCCGAACGGGGCGCGGCCGGGCAGGGGCCTGGCCCGACGCCAGCTGGTCGGGGCGCTCGCCGCCGGGGTGGCGGTCGCGGGCTCACCGGCCCCGTCGGCGGCCGCGCCCGCGAGCCGGCTGCAGACGGAGGAATTCCGGCTGCCGTGGAGCGAGCCGGGCGTCGAGATCTACGTCCGCAACAAGCGCCCTGCCGGGATCGACCGGTTTCCGGGCGACCGGATCCTGCTCTACGTGCACGGATCCACCTACCCGTCGTCCACGGCCTTCGACCTGCCGCTGGGCGGCATGTCGGCCATGGACTACCTCGCGGGCCTCGGCTTCGACGTCTACCTCGTGGATCTGCCGGGCTACGGCCTGTCCGGACGCCCGGCCGCGATGGACGCGTCGCCGGCCGACAACCCGCCGCTCATGCGCACGCAGGACGCCGCAAAGGTGGTGGGGCAGGTCGTGGACTTCATCACCAAGAGGCGCGGGGTCGAGAAGATCGACCTGATGGGCTGGTCCTGGGGGACTTCCACCATGGGCCTCTACACCAGCACCCACAACGATCGGGTCAACCGGCTCGTCCTGTACGCGCCGCAATGGCTGGCGCGCACGCCGGGCCTGATCGGCGGCGGCGGCCCGGTGGGGGCCTATCGCAGCGTGAGCCGGGACAGCGCCCGGACGCGCTGGCTGACCGGCGTCCCCGAGGACAAGAAGTCCGACCTGATCCCGGCGGGCTGGTTCGACCAATGGGCCGACGCGACCTTCGCCACCGATCCGGTCGGCGCGAAGCAAGCGCCGCCGGTCCTGCGCGCCCCGAACGGCACGGTCGCCGACAAGGACGCCTACTGGGCGGCCGGCAAACCGCTCTACGACCCGGGCGACATCCGCGTGCCGGTGCTGATCATCCACGCCGAGTGGGACGCGGACCTGCCGAGCTACCAGGCACAGGAGTATTTCGCAAAGCTCACCCACGCCCCCTACAAGCGCTTCGTCGAGCTGGGGGAGGGCACCCATACGGTGATGATGGAGAAGAACCGCATGCAATTCCTCCACGCGGTCGGAGCCTTCCTCACGGAGGCGGACCCGACCGCGCTGAACTGAGCGGCGTCCCGTCTCCCCGCGTTCGGGGAGACGGGCCCCGATCTACTCCGCGGCCTGACGCGCCGCGTAGCCCAACCGCTCGTTCAGCGCGCGGATCAGCTTGACCGCGGCCTCGGCGATCACCGTACCGGGCGGGAAGATCGCCGAGGCTCCGGCCGCCACTAGGGCATCGTAGTCGCCCGGCGGGATCACGCCGCCGATGGCGATCATCACGTCGTCGCGGCCCTGCTCGGTGAGTGCCGCCTTCAGCTCCGGCACCAGGGTGAGGTGCCCAGCCGCCAGGGAGGAGACACCGACGATGTGCACGTCGTTCTCCACCGCCTGCCGGGCGGCCTCGTCCGGGGTGGCGAACAGCGGTCCGATATCCACGTCGAAGCCGAGATCGGCGAACGCCGAGGCGATGACCTTCTGGCCACGGTCGTGCCCGTCCTGGCCCATCTTGGCGACCAGGATGCGCGGCCGGCGGCCGTCATTCTCCTCGAACGCCTCGACCAGCGCCCGGACTTCCTCGACCACTGGCGACATGCCCCCCACCTCGCGCTTGTAGACGCCGGAGATCGAGCGGATCTCGGCGCGGTGCCGGCCCCAGGCCTTCTCCAGGGCCTCGGAAATCTCACCCACGGTGGCCTTGGCGCGGGCCGCGTCCACGGCCAGAGCCAGCAGGTTCTCGTTCGTGTCGGCGGCGTTGGTCAGCGCCTCGAGCCGGGCCGTGACCGCCGCCTCGTCGCGCTCCGAGCGCAGCCGCTTGAGCTTGTCGATCTGGAGGCGGCGGACATTGCCGTTGTCGACCCGCAGGAGGTCGATCGCCATGTCGTCGTCGGACTTGAACTTGTTGATGCCCACGATGGTCTGGCGGCCGGAATCGATCCGTGCCTGCGCCCGGGCCGCGGCCTCCTCGATCCGCAGCTTGGGGATGCCGGCCTCGATCGCCTTGGCCATGCCGCCGAGCTGGTCGACCTCGCGGATATGCTCCCAGGCCCGGGCCACGATGTCGGCGGTCAGCTTCTCCACGTAGTAGGAGCCGCCCCACGGATCGGCGATCCGGGTGGTGCCGCTCTCCTGCTGCAGGAACAGCTGGGTGTTGCGGGCGATCCGGGCGGAGAAGTCGGTGGGGAGCGCCAGCGCCTCGTCCAGCGCGTTGGTGTGCAGCGACTGCGTGCCGCCCTGCGTCGCCGCCATCGCCTCGATGTTGGTGCGGGTGACGTTGTTGAACACGTCCTGGGCGGTGAGCGACCACCCGGAGGTCTGCGAGTGGGTGCGCAGCGCCAGCGACTTCTCGGATTTCGGATCGAACCCCTTAACCAGCTTCGCCCAGATCAGGCGCGCGGCCCGCATCTTGGCGATCTCCATGAAGAAGTTGGTCGAGATCGCCCAGAAGAACGACAGGCGCGGGGCGAACTGGTCGATGGTCAGCCCGGCGGCCAGCCCGGCCTTGATGTACTCGACGCCGTCGGCCAGCGTGTAGGCGAGTTCCAGGTCGTTCGTCGCCCCGGCCTCCTGCATGTGGTAGCCGGAGATCGAGATCGAGTTGAACTTCGGCATATTCTTGGAGGTATAGGCAAAGATATCGGAAATAATCCGCATCGATCCCTTGGGGGGATAGATATACGTGTTGCGGACCATGAACTCCTTGAGGATGTCGTTCTGGATCGTACCGGCGAGTTTCTGGGGCGGCACGCCCTGCTCCTCGGCGGCGACGATGTAGAGCGCGAGGATCGGCAGCACCGCGCCGTTCATCGTCATCGACACCGTCATCTCGTCGAGCGGGATGCCGGAGAACAGCGTCCGCATGTCGTAGATCGAGTCGATCGCCACCCCGGCCATGCCGACATCGCCCGAGACCCGGGGGTGGTCGGAATCGTAGCCGCGGTGCGTGGCGAGATCGAAGGCCACCGACAGGCCCTTCTGCCCGGCCGCGAGGTTGCGCCGATAGAACGCGTTCGAATCCTCGGCCGTGGAGAAGCCGGCATATTGCCGGATCGTCCAGGGCTGGGTCACGTACATGGTCGGGTAGGGGCCGCGCAGGAATGGCGCGATGCCGGGATAGGTGTCGAGGAACTCCAGGCCCTCCCGGTCCTCCGGCCCGTACCGGCCCTTCACCGGAATGCCCTCCGGGGTCATCCACGGCTCGGGCAGAGCCGGCGACGCCACCGCAAGCGGCTCGCCGGCCCAAGACATCTCGGCGAAGTTCGGAATGCGGGTGGTCATTGGGGGTGACTCGTTGTGGCGTTTGTCACCCCATTATAGACGCCCCCGGAAACCGGGCTACTCCCCTCCAGGTCTAGACGTCCGCCGGCCGCGCAGGATGTAGATCGCTGCACCGGCCAGCATCAGCGCCATCCCGTACCAGGTCAGCGCATAGACGAGGTGGCTGTTCGGGAAGGCGATCACCGTGAGCCCGCCCACCGGCAGGCCGCCGGAATTGGGCGCCGCGTCGGCGTCGACGAAGTAGGGGGCGACGTCGGTCAGGCCTTTTGCCGCCGCGATGGCGGCCACGTCGCGCGAATACCAGCGCCCATCCTTCGGGTCGTTCGACCGCAGGAACGCGCCACCGGGCTCGGTCAGTCGCAGGAGGCCGGTCACCCGCGCATCCCCCGCCACCTGACCGGCCAGCCGGGTCGCGGGATCCCGGTTCGGCCCCGGCACGAAGCCGCGGTTGACCAGCACGAGGGTGCCGTCGGGCCGGCGGAGCGGCGTCAGCACCCAGAAGCCGCCGCCCCGCTCGGTGACGGCCTGGACCAGCGTCTCCCGGTCGTGGAGGAAGGTGCCGGACAGCCGGACATGCCGGTAGGCGTCGTCGGGGCCGACCCGTGGCCATTCGGCTGGGCCGGGGGCCGGCACCGCCGGGGCGTGGACCCGGGTATCGACCCGGGCGATCAGGTCGAGCTTCCAGGCCCGGCGCTGGACCTGCCACGTCCCGAGCCCGACGAGGACGACGAACACGAAGGCGGCGGCCGCGCCGAACACGAAGCGCCGCGCGAACGAAAGCGGGGCCGGGGAGGGGCCCGGACCGGAGCCCCCCGCCGACCCCGAGGGGATCACGTCCGCACGCCCGCTCAGCGGGCGTTGTTCATGACGTCGTGGGCATCCATCGGCATCATGTTGTGGTTGAGGTGGTACATCACCCAGACCGAGCCCGCGAGCATGATCACCACCACCATGATGGTGAAGATCAGGGCCAGGAAGGTCCAGCCGCCCTCGGACTTCGTGTTCATGTGCAGGAAGTAGATGACATGCACGACCATCTGCACGCCGCCCAGCGCCAGGATCACCAGGGTGGTGACGAGGCTGTTGTCGAGTACGTTGCCCATCACCAGCCAGAACGGGATCACCGTCAGGATGACCGACAGGACGAAGCCGGTGATGTAGCTGCCGAAGCTGCCGTGCCCGCCCTCGCTGTGGGCGTGGGCGTCATGGGTATCCGGACCGTGACCGGTCAGGTGGTGCGCGTCGGCGCTCATTCGAGCACTCCCATCAGGTAGACGACCGTGAACACCCCGATCCAGATCAGGTCGAGGAAGTGCCAGAACATCGACAGGCACATCAGGCGCCGCTTGTTCTCGACGATCAGGCCGTGCTTGCGCAGCTGAACCAGCAGCACGACCAGCCAGAGGATGCCGACCGAGACGTGCAGGCCGTGCGTCGCCACCAGGGTGTAGAACGACGACAGGAAGGCGCTGCGCCAGGGCGGCGCGCCCTCATGGAACAGGTGGACGAACTCCCGGATCTCCAGGGCCACGAAGGCCACGCCGAACAGGCCGGTGATCGCGAGCCAGATCTGCGTCGGCTTGATCCGGTCCCGGTCCATCTCCAGCATGGCGAAGCCGTAGGTGATGGACGAGAACAGCAGCATCGCGGTGTTCACCGCGATGCCCGGCAAGTCGAACAGCTCCTTGGGAGTCGGCCCGGCCGCGTAGCTGCGGCCGAGCACGCCGTAGGTCGCGAACAGGGTCGCGAAGATGAGGCAATCGCTCATCAGGTAGAGCCAGAACCCGAGCATCGTCGAGCCCTCGGAGTGATGGCCCTCCTCGTCGGTCTGGTAGAAGACCGGCGCCGCAGCGCCGGGGGGTGCAGTCTCCGCGTGCATCATCGGATCACGCCATCTCCAGCTCGCGCGTCCTCTGACCTTCCGTCCGACTGACCGTGTCGGCAGGAATGTAGAAGTCGCGCTTGTAATTAAAGGTGTGAAGGATCGCGACGACGAGGATCGCCACGAAGCTGAGCGCCGCCAGCCACCAGACGTACCAGACCATGGCCAGGCCGAAGGTGAAGTTCAGTCCAGCCAGGATGGCACCGGTCGCGGTGTTCTTGGGCATGTGGATCGGCTTGTACCCGGTCATCGGCCGGGCGAAGCCGCGGTTCTTCATGTCCCACCACGCGTCGGAATCGTGGACCACCGGGGTGAAGGCGAAATTGTAGTCCGGCGGCGGGGAGGAGGTGGACCATTCCAGGGTCCGGCCGCCCCACGGGTCGCCGGTCAGGTCGCGCAGCTTCTCGCGATTGCGGATCGAGACCACGAACATGATGATCTGCGAAGCGATCCCGCAAGCGATCAGCGCCGCGCCGCCAGCCGCGATGACAAACCAGATCTGAAGCGACGGGTCGTCGAAGTGCTGCATCCGCCGAGTCACGCCCATCAGGCCGAGCACGTAGAGCGGCATGAAGGCGACGTAGAACCCGCTCACCCAGAACACGAGGGCCATCTTGCCCCAGAACTCGTCGAGCTTGAACCCGAAGGCCTTGGGGAACCAGAAGGTCACGCCGGCGAACATGCCGAACAGCACGCCGCCGATGATCACGTTGTGGAAGTGCGCGATCAGGAACAGCGAGTTGTGGAGCACGAAGTCGGCCGGGGGCACCGCCAGGAGGACGCCGGTCATGCCGCCGATCACGAAGGTGACGATGAACGCCACCACCCACATCATCGGCACCTCGAACCGGATCCGGCCGCGGTACATCGTGAACATCCAGTTGAAGATCTTCGCGCCCGTCGGGATCGAGATGATCATCGTCGTGATCCCGAAGAACGAGTTCACGTCCGCGCCCGAGCCCATGGTGAAGAAGTGGTGCAACCACACCAGGTAGGCGAGGATGGTGATCACCACGAGCGCGTAGACCATCGACGTATAGCCGAACAGCCGCTTGCCGCAGAACGTCGAGGTGATCTCCGAGAACACCCCGAAGGCCGGCAGGATCAGGATGTAGACCTCCGGGTGGCCCCAGATCCAGATCAGGTTGAAGTACAGCATGGCGTTGCCGCCAAGGTCGTTCGTGAAGAAGTGGGTGCCGACGTAGCGGTCGAGCGACAGCATCGCCAGGACGGCCGTCAGGATCGGGAAGGCGGCCACGATCAGGATGTTGGTGCACAGCGACGACCAGACGAAGATCGGCAGCTTCATCATGGTCATGCCGGGCGCGCGCATCTTCACGATGGTCGCGATCAGGTTGATGCCCGATAGCAGCGTCCCGATACCGGCGATCTGCAGCGCCCAGATGTAGTAGTCGACGCCGACGCCGGGGCTCATGGCAGCCCCCGAGAGCGGCGGGTAGGCGAGCCAGGTGGCGCGCGAGAACTCGCCGACGAACAGCGACACCATCACCAGGATGCCGCCGGCCACCGTCATCCAGAAGCTGAAGTTGTTCAGGAACGGGAAGGCCACGTCGCGGGCGCCGATCTGCAGCGGCACCGCGAAGTTCATGAGCCCCGTGACGAACGGCATCGCCACGAAGAAGATCATGATCATGCCGTGGGCGGTGAAGATCTGGTCGTAGTGGTGCGGCGGCAGGAAGCCCTGCTCCGAACCGAACGCCACCGCCTGCTGCGAGCGCATGAGCAGCGCGTCGGCGAAGCCCCGCAGCAGCATGATCAGCGCGAAGATGCAGTACATGATACCGATCTTCTTGTGGTCGATGGACGTGACCCAGTCACGCCACAGCGGCCCCCAGAAGCGGAAATACGTGATGACGCCCAGCACGGCGAGTCCGACCACGGCCACGCCGGCGAACGTCGCCTGCAGGATCGGCTCGTGATACGGGATCTGCTCGATCGTAAATCGACCGAGGATCAACTGCTGTAGGTCGAGGTTTGCGAACATGGGATCGGCCCGTTCAATGGGTTCGACGGCGACCGCCGGTTTTACGGTGTGGGGCTCGCGTTCACGCGAGCATTCTTACTGGTTGAGCTGCTTGGGCGCGATCTGCCCGCCCTCGCTCTGGCCCTGGCTGTCGGGGGCCTTGACCTCAGGGGTCTTCTCCTGCCCAGGCAGCGCATTCTCGCCCTGGCCGCGCGAGTCCGGGTTGCCCATGTCGGGCCTGGGCTTCATGCCCTGAGGCTGCGTCTGCCCATGCGGGCCGGTCCCGGATGCCGGCCCCGTCGCACCGGGAGCCTCGTTGCCGCGATCGGCCATGCGGTTGTCGTACTGCAACCGGTCGTAGTTGGCCTCGGCCTCCGCCCCGGACGCGCCGCCCCGGGCGTCGATCTTCACCATCTCACCGACGCACATCTGCTCCGGCCGGGGGCACATGCCGATGATCCGGTCGTACAGGCCCTTGGCGTAGGACTTGTAGAAGCGGGACGGCTCGGACTCGCTCGGCTTCTCCAGCTCGAGATAGGCCTCCTGGGTCAGCTCGCCGCCCTGCGCCTTGGTCTTGGCGACCCACTGATCGAAGGCCTCGTTGGTCACGCCGTTGAACTTGAAGAACATGTTCGAGAAGCCGGCGCCGCTGTAATGCGCCGAGCGGCCCTCATAGGAACCCTCTCGGTTGATCACCGCGTGGAGCTGTGTCTGCATGCCCGGCATCGCGTAGACCATGCCGGCGAGCGTCGGGATGTAGAACGTGTTCATCACGTCGGTGGCGGTGATCTTGAACTGGATCGGCCGGTCCACCGGGGCGGCGAGCTCGTTCACCGTGGCGATCCCGTATTGCGGGTAGAGGAACAGCCACTTCCAATCCATCGCCACCACCTCGACCTGCAGCGGCTCGACGCCGGCCGGGACGTCGCGCTTCGCGTCGATCTTGCTGAGCGGCCGGAACGGATCCAGGGTGTGGGTCCCGATCCAGGTGAGGGCGCCGAGCGCGATGATGATCATCAGGGGCGCCGTCCAGATCAGCACCTCGAGCTGCGTCGAGTGGTGCCATTCGGGATCGTACACCGCGTCCTTGTTTGTGGCGCGGTAGCGCCAGGCGAAGAACAAGGTGAAGAAGATCACCGGGACGATGATCAGGAGCATCAGCCCGGTGGCCGCCAGCACGAGGTTGCGCTGCTGCTCGGCGACGTAGCCGGCCGGGCTCATGACCACGAGGTTGCAGCCACCCAGCAACGCCAGGATCGGCGGCAGGGCGAGGAGCGGCACGAGCCGACGTGCGAGGCCGCTCCGGCGGTCGCTGGGCTCGATCCTGTCCGGGAGAGGGGTCGAAGAGGTCACAGCACTCGTCTCTTTATCCCACGCCGCATGCGCGGCATCCGCGCCGTGTCGCGTCTGCGGCACGGCCGACAACGTCTGGAAGGAGGCGCGCAGCCTGCGCCGCGCGCTGCCGGCTACATCTGGCGCATCTCGGAGCGGTCGAGGAACAAGGCCGCGAGGGTGCAGACCGCGCCGGACAACAGGTAGACGCCGACCATGGCCAAGCCGTAGCGCTGCGACAGGAACAGCGCCACCAGCGGGGCGAAGCCGGCACCGACCAGCCAGGCGAAGTCGGAGGTCAGCGCGGCGCCGGTGTAGCGGTAGTGGTTGCCCAACCGGGCCGTCACCGCGCCGGCGGTCTGGCCGTAGGCGAGGCCGAGCAGCATGAAGCCGATCGTGACGTAGATGGTCTGGCCGATCGCGCTCTCGCCGAACAGGAGCGGCGCGATGATGCTGCCGACCGCAAAGAACCCGATCAGCGAGGCGCTCATGATCAGGCAGTTGCGGCGGCCGATCTGGTCGGCGATCAGCCCGGAGGCGGCGATCGCGCCGGCACAGACGATGGCCCCGGAGAACTGCACGATCAGGAACTCGCCGGGCGAGCGGCTGCTGGTGTTGTTGAGTGCCAGCCAGGCGATCGGGAAGATCGTCACGAGGTGGAACAGGGCGAAGCCGGCGAGCGGCACGAAGGCGCCGCGGATCACGTCGGCGGCATGGTGCCGGAACAGCTCCAGGGCCGGGACCGGGCGGAGCCGGTCGAGGTCCATCATCCGGGCGAATTCGTCGGTGGCGACCAGGCGCAGCCGGGCGAACAGGGCGACGACGTTGATGGTGAAGGCGCAGTAGAACGGGAAGCGCCAGCCCCAATCGATGAAGTCGGCCTCGTCGAGGTTGACCAGGAAGAACGCGAACAACGCGCTCGCTACCATGAAGCCCAGGGGCGCGCCGAGCTGCGGGATCATCGCGTACCAGCCGCGGCGCTCCCGGGGCGCGTTCATGGCGAGCAGGGAGGCGAGCCCGTCCCATGCGCCGCCCAGTGCCAGGCCCTGAAGGATCCGGAGGACCGCCAGGAGGTAGACGGAAGAGATGCCGATGCTATCGTAGCGCGGCAGGAAGCTGACCGCCGCCGTGGCGCCCCCGAGCAGGAACAGCGCGATCGTGAGCTTGACGCTGCGCCCGTGCCGGCGATCGATCGCCATGAAGATCACGGAGCCGATCGGCCGGGCGATGAAGGCCAGGGCGAAGATCGAGAACGCGTACAGCGTGCCGGTCAGCGGATCGACGAAGGGGAAGAATACCTTCGGGAAAACCAGCACGCAGGCGATGCCGAATACGAAGAAGTCGAAGTATTCGGACGCGCGGCCGATGACCACGCCGATGGCGATCTCGTTCGGGTGGACCTTGTGGTCCCCCATCGCCTGCTGAGCATCGCGCTCCAGGGTTGTGGCCGAAGCCATTGGGGTGTTCGCACTCATGGTTGACTGCCGCCCTCGCCGCGCGCCCGTTCGGGCGCCATGGCCGGAACCGCCTCATGCGGCATGTCCAGAGGTATCGCAACCGGCATCCGACGCAAGTTCACCCACTGACGCATGCATGGCATCCCCATGCCAGCCCTGCTGTCGACACATGCAGGGCGGACTGTCGCGGCGGGCGAACCCGTCGCCGCGCGGCTGACCGGGACGTCCTCCTAGACCCGGTAATGCGCCGAGTTCCGTGACAGGTTGATGTTATAGTAGGGGTCGGCCCGGAGTTCGGGCCCCCAGCGATCGAGCATGGTCAGCACCTCGCCCTCGAAGCGCTTGCGCTTCTCCGGCGTATCCTCGGCGCCCCGACTCTTCGATTCGTGATGAATCAACTTGGCGAACGGCGTCCACACGATGCGGTAGCCGGCCCGGCGGATCTTCAGGCACAGGTCCACGTCGTTGAAGGCGACCTTCAGGGCGTCGGCATCGAAGCCGCCGACCGCCTCGAACACGTCGGCGCGCATGGCCAGGCAGGCGCCCGTGACCGCCGAGACCTCGTGGGCGATGACCATCCGGCAGAAATAGCCGGGATCCGCGTCCGGTACGCCGAGATGGCTGTGCCCGGCGACGCCACCGATCCCCAGCACGATGCCGCCGTGCTGGATGGTCCGGTCCGGGTAGAGCAGCTTTGCCCCGACGGCGCCGATCTCCGGCCGCACCGCGTGCCGGACCAGTTCCCCGAGCCACTCGCTGTCCAGCACCTCGACGTCGTTGTTGAGGAACAGGAGCACCGGCCCGGTGGCGGCGGCCGCGCCGCGGTTCGACAGGTCCGAGAAGTTGAAGGCTCCCGGCACCGGCACGATGCGCACGCGCGGGTCGTCGCGATACCGGGCGAACAGGGCCGCCGTCTCGGGCTCGCGGCTGTCGTTGTCGACGATCACCACCTCGATATCGGGGTAGTCGGTGCCCGCGAGCAGCCCGTCGAGGGTGACCGACAGGATCTCGGCGCGGTCCCGGGTCGGGATGATCGCGGAGACCCGGGGCGGCGGAAGCGGGAGCGGCCGGACCAGGCGGTTGAAGCCCGACGGCCCGCGCTCGACCCGGCCACCCCAGGGCGCCACGACCTCGTCGAGGGCGCGCAGCCGCGCCGCCTCGGCCCGGGACAGGGCCCGGTCCGAGAAGGTCCCGGAACCCTGCGCGGCGCGCCAATGGTAGAGCACCCGCGGGATGTGGCGGATGCGGGACGGGTCGAGGCCGTCGGTGAGCCGCAGCAGCAGGTCGTGGTCCTGACTGCCCTCAAAACCCGGACGCAGACCGCCGACCGCCCGCAGGGCGTCGGTCCGGACCACGGTGAGATGGTTGATGTAGTTCTGCGCGTAGAGCAGCTCGCGGTCGAAGCCCGCCTTGAAGTGCGGGTCGAACCGGCGGCCGCGTCCGTCGATCTTGTCCTCGTCGCTGTAGATCAGCACCAGATCCGGATCGAGGCGAAGCGCCCGGGCGACCTCATAGAGGGCGTCCTCGGTGAGCACATCGTCGTGGTCCATGAAGGCGCAGGCGACACCGCGTGCGAGGCCCAGGGCATCGTTGGTGGCCCGGGCGATGTGGCCGTTCTCGGACCGGGCGAGCACGCGGATGCGCGGATCGGCCTCGGCGGCGCGCTCAAGGATCCGGGGAATCGCGGGCCGCGTCGAGGCGTCGTCGACGACGCACAGTTCCCAGTGCGGATAGAGCTGCGCGCGCAGGGAGGCGAGGGCGGCCTGCAGCACCTTCGGGTCCGGATCGTGCACCGGCATCAGCACCGAGATCAGCGGCGGATCGGCCCAGGCGGCGATCTCGGCGGCAATGCCGTCCCGCTCCGCCCGGCGATAGCCGTGGGCACGGATCCAGGCCTCGTATCCGGTCACCCGGCGGTGAGCCAGCGCCCGGCCCAGGAAGCCGCGCGCCCGCACCTTCTTGCCGAGGATCCGCCAGTAGAGCGCCTGCAGGGTCAGCGCCGGCTCGCGCAGGAGCGCGCGCGGCACCAGGGTCGGCCAGTCGAGGCGGCGCACCGTGATTCGGCGCAGCCGGACCGGGACCCGACCGGCGGGATCGGCCACCCGCAGGGCGACGACGCCCTCGGGGAGGCGCCCGATCCACGTGAAGGCACCCCCGCCCGACGCCTCCTGGGGCAGCAGCGGCCCCGGACGCCCCTCGGGACCGGCGAAGGCCATGCCGGGGATCGTGTCCGGACCCTCCGTCGGGTCGTTGGACAGGGTGATCTCGAGCCAGCGGCCCGCGAGCCCCGGAAGCTCGACGCGCATCCCGTCCGCCGCCGCCCGGACCGGCAGAGGGCGGCGCTTGCGTCCGGTTCGCGTCAGGTGCGCCGGCGGCAGGCGCGTCTCGGGGCCCCCCGTCTCGGTCGGGCGCGCCATCAGCTCCAGCTCTTGTCGATCGAGTCCTTCACGGCATCCGACATCGCGACGTCGAACACCAGCATCTCCTCCACCGCCTTGACGGTCCGCAAGCGCTCGGCCAGCGCCTGGGTCTCGGCCGGCACCGGCGGCGGAACCGGCACCGGAGCGTGGATGCCCAGCCGGTCGAACAGGGTCGAAGCGAAGGCGTGGTACCGCGTCTTGTGGCCGACGATCCCGACCCGGGCCAGGATCTCGATCGCGGCGATCGAGTTGCCCGGGTGCAGGCGATCCTCGGGCATGCGGGTTCCGAGCTGGCGGGTCAACGGGTTGTAGAGCAGCCGGTAGGCCGGCTCCGGCAGCATGCGGAAGTAGCGCTTGAGGCTCTTCACGTCGGTGAAGTCGTAGGATTCCGAGAACGACGCGGCCTCGGCCAGCGGTCCGAGGCGCCAGCCGCGCACCGGATCGAGGGCGTCGCCGGCCCGGGCCTTCAGCCAGAGCATGCGGGTCGCCATCTCGGTGTAGGGGTCCTGCACCAGGATGCCGGTGACCATCAGGTCCGGCGTCATGAAGTTCTCGTAGCGCGGGATCGTCACGGCGCCCGACAGCAACGCCGAGGGGGCTGAGGGGCCGGACAGGATGCAGGTCAGGATCTCGTCCGGCAGCTTGTGGACGCCGAAGTAGCAGTGCTGGAAATACGGGAACAAGGCCGCCTGCAGGGCCGTCTCGGGCTCGATCCCGGTGTTGATGAGCATGACGCGCAGCCGCACGAGCCCGTCCGGAGGCGTGCGGCGATAGACCAGGACATTGGTGTCGGCGTCGTAGAGTTCGAGGCGCTGGATCTCGGCCAGGCCCGGCACCTCGGCCTGCGTCAGCACGAAGGTGCATTGCCCGGTGGCGTGCCAGCCGTTGCGCTTGAACGTCTCGTCGGTGACGCTGGCCGAAACCTCGGCCACGCGCTGGCCTCCGACGGAGACCATCACCCGACTGATGGCGAGGGGATTGTCCGGCACGATCCAGCCGCGGATCGAGTCGCCGTGATCGTGATCGATGAAGTAGCGCATGTCCCGAAGCTTGAGGCGGCGGAATGCCGGGACCGCCCGAGCGGCCCGGCCGGATGCCGGCCGGCACGCCCATAGCGCATTTTCTTCCCCGCGTGCACCATTGCGGTATCCGCCCCCCGGGCTACGCCCCTCAACCTTCCGCTTGCGCCCCCGCCGGGCACCGGCTATAGGCCCGGCCCACCGGTGCTCACGCAGCACCGGACCGGGCGCGTAGCTCAGCGGGAGCGCACTACCTTGACAGGGTAGGGGGCACTCCTCATAAGCCGCTGAGTGGCCTGGGTTATTTCGATGGCTTTCAGGCTCGACGAGCCTGATGACGATCGATTAGGAGACGTAGCACAGCGGTAGTGCATTCCCTTGACATGGGAAAGGTCACAGGTTCGATCCCTGTCGTCTCCACCATTCGACCCTATGGCGCCCGAGCGGACGGTTTCCCCGCATTAGATTGAGCCGGCGGGGCCTGCCCCTCAGTGAACGGCGGCATCGTCCCCGTCCTCTGGACCGTTCAGGGTCGGAAACTTTCTACACGCCTCCTCAACCTGAAGCACCGCAAGGGCGCGACGCGCTGGACGTCCCTGTCTGCCTTCGGCTTCGCCCGCGAGGACGAGAGACCGGGCAGATGCGCGGGTCCAGCACGCGATGAACAACCGGCCCGGCGTCGCGCAGCCGCAGCCGACCGGCCCGAACCGTGTCGAATGCCGCGGCACGGTGCGCGCGCCAGATGGCCACGACATGCCGCTGCGCACGGTGGGGGAGGTCGGCAGGACGGACAGTGACGCAACCATGCGGTTTCTGATGGCTATTCCGCTGGCCCAGCAACCCTCGACACCGCGAAACCGCCATCTCAGGACCCGACGAAGTCAATCGTTTCGTTGGGACCGTAACGTCGGCCGATGCTTGCACAGGCCGCCATCCGGCAGCACAGGATGCGGGGCCGCTTAGAACCGTGATCTTTGCCAGATGGTCTTGGCCAGGACGATCTGGCCAGGACCATCTGAGACGTGCGAGGGCACGGGAGCATGCATGGGATCCCATCATCCCCGTAGGTCCCGCCGCGTTCCCGGCCGTATCGCCACCTGGTTCCGCTCAGAGCCCCGAAGGCTGCCGTATGACGACGTCCCCTGTCCACGACATCGACACCAAATACATCCGCCAGATCCAGCAGCAGCAGATTGCACTGGCACTGATCACGGCCGAGCGCGACGCGGCCGTGCGGGAGCGCGATCTGGCCCGGGCGCGATCCGAGGCCTCGACCAAGCTGATCGAGGCCCTGTCGGCGAGTTTGCGGCCCTTTGGGTTCAGCCGGAAGCGCTTCCTGTCGGCGATCCGCAGGGCGGCCCGCACGGTACCGGACCAGGGGCCCGATTCGCTGCAGCATACGGTTCTGTTCGACGGCTCGAACCGGATCCTGGGGGCCCGGCCTCTTGACCGGACCCGTCCCTGAGCGCACCGCACCCGCACTCGTCACCTGTATCGATCGGTCCCCTTCAACATGGTGGAACGCAGGGCCATGGATGTCGCGCTCCTGACCGTCTTCAACGCCCTGGTCGATCTCAGGAACGAACTGGACGCGAAGCCCCATCTCGCCAGCTCCGAACTCGAGTTCCTGTCGTTCGCCACGAAGATGGCGCCGTATTCCAACGCGCAGCTGCTGCAGGACCTCTGGGTCCTGTACGAACTCAAGGAGAAGCGGAACGGCTACTTCGTCGAGTTCGGTGCCTGCGACGGGATCAGCCTGAGCAATACGCTGCTGCTCGAGAAGACCTTCGGCTGGCAGGGCGCGCTGGCCGAGCCGGCCCGGGCCTGGCACGCCGCGCTCTACGCCAACCGGAGCTGCTACATCACCGACAAGTGCGTCTATAGGACCGACGGGGTCGAGGTCCTATTCAACGAGGTGGACATCGGCGAGCTGTCCGGCATGAACGACTTGGTGACGGGCGATTTCCACGCGCAGTTCCGCCAGGACGGTCGGCAATACGCGGTCCAGACGGTTTCGCTGGAGCGATTCCTGGTTGAGGCCCGGGCGCCGAAGCGCATCGACTACATGAGCATCGACGTGGAAGGCGGCGAGTTTGACGTGCTGGAAAGCTTCGATTTCACGCGCCACGACATCGCCCTGATCAGCGTCGAGCACAACTTCTCGGACAGCCGCGAGAAAATCTACGCCCTGCTGACCGGCCTGGGTTACCGTCGGCGTTTCCGGCAGCTGTCCCTGTTTGACGATTGGTATGTGCGGCCCGACCTCATCGCGACGCAGGCATGACGGAGCGCTCCATCGTGTCAGCCCGGACCGCGATCGGCATCCTTGATTCCCTGTTCGACCTGTTCAAGCAGATGGGCAGCGGCATCGCGCTCGACTTGCATTGGCTCGAGATCGCGCGGCGCCTTCAGCTGGTCCGCGCGGAGGTCGTCTGGTCGGCCGATCTGGCCTTCGTTTCCGCGAAGCTGAAAGCGCACGCCGCCCACTACGCAACCACCTACCAGCCCGACGCCGGCTCGGAGCGGATCCGGAGAGCGAACGCCGACAAGCTCGACAAGGTCGTCCAACACTATTCGATCCTTCGTGCCCATCTGGAGCAGCAATTGCCGGCCGCATAGGCCCGCACGAGACGGTCATCGCGCGGATGATCCGCACGCTTCGGCGGGCATGCCCTGAGACATGCCCTGACAAGTCGCCTGCACTGACGGCCGGGCCGAAACGGCCCCGTTGACTGGATTGGGCCAGCCGCTATCGAAGCCGCAAGACACGAGAGAGTCCGCGCATGAACGCGGACCCTGAGGAAACGCCGGGCCGCGCGCCCGGATCAGGAGGGCCGCCCATGTCGTCGCGAATTCACTTGCCCCTGTCCCGCCGCGGGTTCCTGTCCGCCGGCTCGACGGCGATCCTCGCCGGAACCGTGGCGATGCCGCACGTGGCGCGGGCCCAGCGGGCGGACTTCACCTACAAGTACGCCAACAACCTGCCCGACACGCACCCGATGAACGTCCGCGCCCGCGAGATGGCGGACGCGCTGCGAACCGAGAGCGGCGGCCGCTTCGATCTCAAGATCTTCCCCACGAGCCAGCTCGGCTCGGACACCGACACGCTGAGCCAGCTGCGCTCGGGCAGCGTCGAGTTCTTCACGATGTCGCCGCTGATCCTTTCGACCCTGGTGCCCAACGCCTCGATCAACGGCATCGGTTACGCCTTCCCGGATTATGAGGCCGTGTGGCCGGCGATGGACGGGGAGCTGGGTGCCTGGGTCCGCCAGCAGATCGCCAAGGCCAACCTCGTGGCCATGGAGAAGATCTGGGACAACGGCTACCGCCAGACCACCTCCTCGACCCGACCCATCGCCAATCCGGACGACTTCAAGGGCTTCCGGATCCGCGTGCCGGTCTCGCCGCTCTGGACCTCAATGTTCCGGGCGTTCGAGGCGGCGCCCGCCTCGATCAACCTCAACGAGACCTACTCGGCCCTCCAGACCAAGATCGTCGAAGGCCAGGAGAACCCGCTGGCGGTGATCGCCACGACGAAGTTCTACGAGGTGCAGAAATACTGCTCGCTTACCAACCACATGTGGGACGGCTACTGGTTCCTGGCGAACCGCCGGGCCTGGGAGCGCCTCCCCGAGGACCTGCGCACCATGGTCGCCCGCCACATCAACGAGGCCGGCATGAAGGAGCGGGCCGACGTGGCCAAGCTCAATGCCAGCCTGCAGGAAGACCTGACCAAGAGCGGCCTCGTGTTCAACAAGCCTGATCCTGAGCCGTTTCGCGAGAAGCTGCGCAAGGCCGGCTTCTACGCCGAATGGAAGGGCCGGTACGGCGAGGAGGGCTGGTCCCTCCTGGAGAAGGCCTGCGGGAAGCTCGCGTGAACGGCCCGGCGGGGCCGGCGCCGCGCGGCGGCGTCGCGCCCTCTTCGCGGCGGGTGATGAACCTCGCCCACTTTCTGCGCCGGGCGGCCCGCCGCTGGCCGGACGCGATCGGCCTCGCCTGGGGTGACCGGACCTGGAGCTGGGGCGCCCTCGATGCCCGGGTCGACGCCATGGCGGCGGCGCTCGCGGCCCGGGGCGTCGCCAAGGGCGACCGCGTGCTGGTCCAGGCGCGCAACGGCAACCAGCTGTTCGAATCGATGTTCGTCTGCTTCCGGCTCGGCGCCGTCTGGGTGCCGACGAATTTCCGGCAGACGCCCGCGGAGGTCGCCTATCTCGCCAGCGCCAGCGGCGCCTCGGCGCTGATCTGCGGCGCGGAGTTCCCGGACCACGCCACCGCGATCCGCGAGGCCGCGCCGGACCTGCGCCTCGTGGTCGAGATCGGCGGCTCCGCCTTCGGGCTGGATTACGACGCCCTGGTGGCCGCGCACGCCGCGCAGACGGCCCCCACCGCCGATGTCGAGCACGACGATCCGTGCTGGTTCTTCTTCACCTCGGGCACCACCGGCCGCCCGAAGGCGGCGGTGCTCACCCACGGCCAGATGGCCTTCGTGATCACCAACCACCTCTGCGACCTGATGCCGGGCACGACGGAGGCGGACGCCTCGCTGGTGGTCGCGCCGCTCTCGCACGGAGCCGGCATCCACCAGCTCGCCCAGGTCGCGGCCGGCGCCATGACGGTGCTCACCGGCGGCACGCGCCTGGACCCCGCGGAGGTGTGGTCGCTGGTCGAGCGCTGGCGCATCACCAACCTGTTCACCGTGCCGACCATCGTGAAGCTGATCACCGAGCACCCGGCGGTCGCGGCGCACGACCATACGAGCCTGCGCCACGTGATCTACGCGGGCGCGCCGATGTACCGGGAGGACCAGAAGCGGGCCCTGCGGGCGCTGGGACCGGTGCTGGTCCAGTATTTCGGGCTCGGCGAGGTGACCGGCAACATCACCGTGCTGCCGCCCCGCCTGCACGCCGCCGAAGACGGCCCGGGGGTGAAGGTCGGCACCTGCGGGTTCGAGCGCACCGGCATGCAGGTGCAGATCCAGGACGCGAAGGGGCGGGAGCTGGGGGCCGGCGAGACCGGCGAGATCTGCGTCTGCGGCCCGGCCGTGTTCGCGGGCTACTACGACAACCCGGAGGCCAACGCGGCGGCGTTCCGGAACGGCTGGTTCCGCACCGGCGACCTCGGCCACCTCGACCCGGAAGGGTTTTTGTTCATCACCGGCCGCGCCTCCGACATGTACATCTCGGGCGGGTCGAACGTGTACCCGCGCGAGACCGAGGAGAAGCTCCTGAAGCATCCGGCCATCGCCGAGGCCGCGATCCTGGGGGTGCCCGACCCGGCCTGGGGCGAGGTCGGCGTCGCAGTCTGCGTGGCCCGCCCCGGCGCGGAGATCGGCGAGGCGGAATTGATCGCGTGGCTCGCCGGCGAGGTCGCCCGCTACAAGCTGCCGAAGCGGGTGTTCTTCTGGGACGAATTGCCGAAATCCGGCTACGGCAAGATCACCAAGCGGGCGATCCGCGAGGGTCTCGAAGCCCGCGGCGGCCTGCCGCTTGATCCGGGTGCCCCTGCCGGACGGTGACGGTTCGGACGACCGCGTTCGCTGCACCGCACCCGGCAGAAGCCGTTCGCGGACCGGTTCGGTGAAGAATTCATGCGAACTTCATGCCGTCCTTGCATGGCAGGCCGCGGAAGAGCCCCCTCACGCGCGATCCCGAGCCGGCGCATATTGCACCGCAGCAACCGGGCGCGCCTGCCCGGCCCTTGTTCGGGATCGGACACGATGGCCACCCTCGCGTATCTCGTCGGCTTCCGCTCCGAGCGTTCGCTTCTCGGTCAGGTCGCCGGCCGCCTCGAAGGCGCGCTGAAGCGCGTCGCCGACGGTCGCTACGCCGAGCAGCGCGACCGCGTCGCGCGCACCGGCGGCGCCGGGATGATCTGACCGGCATACAGCCTCAACGCCGGCGTCCGCGCGGCCTCAGCGACGGGCGCATGTCATCCGAGAAGACCAGGTCGGTGGCGCCCACAGGCACCAGCCCGCGATGGGCCGCGATGCCGTTCATCATCGAGCCCACCGCGGGCTCGCGGATGCCGTCATGCAGGTCGCGCCCGCATGGGGCGGTTCCGGATCGGGCGCGCGGCGGCGCTCCCCGGACGGGGATGGATCCGGCCGGGTGTCACGGTGGCGAGGGCAGACTCGGTGTCGTCAGAGGAACCCGATCGAGAACCAGGGGACCAGGATGATGACGACGAGGCCGATCAGCAGGGCCAGGATGTAGCCGACGATCGGGCGCATGCCCGCATCCGGGTGGATCCGGCTGATCGCGCAGGCGGCGTAGTAGCCGACGCCGAAGGGTGGGGCGAACAGCCCGATGCCCATCGCGAGGATCACCACCATCGCGTAGTGGACCTCGTGGACGCCCACCTGCCGGGCGATCGGGAACAGCAGCGGGCCGAACAGCACGATCGCCGGGATACCCTCCAGCACCGAGCCCAGGATGATGAACGCGCCGGCCGACACGAACAGGAAGCCCACGGGGCCGCCGGGCAGGCTCTTCATCGCGATCGCCAGCGTCTGCGAGAAGCCCGACTGGGTCAGCGCCCAGGCCATGCCGGTGGCCGCGCCGATGATCAGCAGGATCGCCCCCGACAGCGTCGCGGTCATGACCAGCATCGGGTAGAGCCGCCGCCAGTCGAACTGGCGGTAGATCAGCAGCCCCGCCAGCACCGCGTAGACGATGCCGATGGTCGAGACCTCGGTGGCGGTGGCGATGCCCTCGACCACCGCGAAGCGGATCACGAACGGCAGCGCCAGGGCCGGCACCGCCACCAGGAGAGCCCGGCCGATCACGCTGCGCGACGGGCGGGCGACGTGGCTCAGATCCTCCCGGCGGTAGCGCCACCAGACCAGGGCGCACAGGGTCACGGCCAGCACCAGGCCCGGCAGCAGGCCGCCGGTGAACAGGGCCGTGATCGACACGCCGGTGACCGAGCCGATGGTGATCAACACGATCGAGGGCGGGATCGTCTCGGTCTGCGCGCCGGTTGTGGCGAGCAGGGCCACGAGGTCGCCCTCCTTGGCGCCCCGCGCCTTCATCTCGGGAAACAGCACGGGCGCGACTGCGGCCATGTCGGCGGCCTTCGAGCCGGAGATGCCCGAGACGAGGTACATGGCGCCGACCAGCACGTAATGCAGGCCACCGCGGACGTGACCGAGCAGGGAGGCCAGGAACCCGACCATCGCCCGGGCCATGCCGGTCATCTCGATCAGCAGGCCGAGGAACACGAACAGCGGCACGGCGAGCAGGATGAGATGGCTCATGCCCTCGTCCATGCGCCCGACCACCACCATCGACGGGGCGTTGGTGGTGAGCGTGATGTAGGCGTAGGTCGACAGACCGAACGCGAAGGCGATCGGCACGCCGGAGAAGACCAGGGCGCCGACCCCGAGGACGAAGAACAGCAGCAGGTTGAGGTTGCCGAGCCCCATGAGCCAGGGCTGGAGCGCCATGAGCCCCGCCGCGATGCCGCCGCCCAGGGCGAGCGCGCCGACGGTGAGCCGCCAGTCGGCGGATTCCAGGAGGCGGATCACGGCGACCAGCAGCATCAGGCCGAAGCCGATCGGGAGGGCGGCGGCCCGCCAGGCGTTGTTGAGCTCCAGCGCGGGGGTCTGGACGAAGGTCTCCTCGCTGGCGAATTCGAAAGCCGGCTCCAGCACCAGCGCCACGAAGATCAGGCCGGCTACCAGCGCGACCGTCTCCAGGAAGGCGCGCAGGCGCGGGCCGCACATCGCCACGATGGCGGTCATGCGCATGTGCTCGGCACGGCGGAACGCGACCACGGCGCCCAGCATGGCGAGCCACAGGAACAGGATCGCGGCCAATTCGTCCGACCAGACCAGCGGCTCCCGGAACACGTAGCGGCTGACCACGCCGCCGAACAACACGCCGATCTCGGCCAGAACCAGCAGCGCCGCCGGGATCTCCACGAGGTAGCCGAGGGCCACGTCCAGCTTGCGCAGCCAGGTCCTGGCGCGGAGCGGCGGCCCCGCCAGCTCAAGCCCGGCCGCGCTCTCGACGGCCGCGATATCGATCTGCATGCCGGTCGTCCTTCAGGTCAGCTTGCCGGAGACGTCTTCGAGATGCGCCCACGCCGCATCCCCGTACTTGGCCTTCCAGTCGCGGTAGAAGCTCGTCCGGCTCAGCACCGCGCGGAACCGCGAGCGGTCGACGTCGACGAAGCCGATGCCCTTGGCGGCAAGGCTCTCGCGCAGGGACAGGCTGAGCTTGGCCACATCCGCGCGCTGGTCGGTGCCGGACCGGTCGAATTCCTGCGAAACTGTCCGGCGCAGATCCTCCGGCAGGCGATGCCAAGCCTTCTTGTTGCCCAAAATCCAGTAGCCGTCCCAGACATGCCCGGTCAGGCTGCAGGATTTCTGCACTTCGTAGAGCCGGGCCGTCGCCGTGATGGCAAGCGGATTCTCCTGCCCCTCGACCACCTTGGTCTGGAGCGCGGAGTACAGCTCGTTGAAATTGATCGGCGCCGCGCCGGCATCGAGCGCCTTGAACAGCGAGGTCAGCATCGGCGCCGGCGGCACGCGGATCTTGAAGCCCTTGAGGTCCTCGGGGGTCCTGATCTCGCGGGTCGAGGAGGTGATCTGCCGGAATCCGTTGTCCCAGACCTTGGAGACGGTGAGGATCGGCGTCTTGGCGATCTCGGCCCGGACGTAGGCACCGAGGCCGCCATCCATCGCCGACCAGACCGCGTCGTAATCCTTGAATGCGAAACCGGTGTTGGGCAGGCTCGCGGCCGGCACGAAGGTGGCGAGGATCGAGGTGGCGAGGTTGAAGAACTCGACGCTGCCGTTGCGCACCTGCGCCAGCAGGTCGGTGTCCGAACCGAGCTGGTTGGCCGGGAACAGCTTGATCTCCAGGCGCCCGCCGGTCGCCTCGCGGATCCGGTCGAGGGCCTCCTGCGCCCGGATGTTGACCGGGTGGGTCGGGTCCTGGCCGGTGGCGAGCTTGTAGGAGAACTCGGCCGCCTGCCCGCGCCGGGTCAGGATGCCGAAGATCGGCACGGCGGTCGCGCCGGCGAGCAGGCTGCGGCGGCTGAAGCGCGTGTCGCGCATGGTTTCACTCCCTGGGTCGTCCCGAGCCGCGCGATCCCCGCCGTTGACCGGTCGTGTGGATTCGTGCGTCCCTTCAGTCTTCGCGGTCCGATACCGGTATCCGGGGGACCGCTTCTGTGCGTCTCACGCGCCGTCTCTCGCTCCGGCGCGGATCATCCAGGCTCAGCGGCGCGGGGACAAGCCGTGGCGGCGCACAAACGCCGACACTTCACCGCTGCCGTGCCCGCACGTTCAGGTCCCGTTGAGGGCGCGATAGGCGCGCACCACCTGGCTGTCGTCGGCGGTGCCGTCGCCGCGGCCCGATGTCGAGACGAAGAGCTGATGGGCCAGCGCCGCGAGCGGCAGCGCCGCCCCCGCGCTTCGACCGGCCTCCAGCACGATGCCGAGATCCTTGACGAAGATGTCGACCGCGCTGGTGACCTCCGGCTCGCCCTCCAGCATGCGGGGGCCACGGTCGCGCAGCATCCAGCTCGACGCCGACGAACCCGAGAGGATCTCCAGCACCACCGCGAGATCGACCCCGACCCGGCCGGCCAGAGCCATCGCCTCGGCGGCGGCCGCGATGTGGACGCCGCACAAGAGCTGATTCACCGCCTTGACGGTGGCGCCCTGGCCCGGCCGCTCGCCGACATGGAAGATCCGGTCACCCAGGGCGTCGAGCAACGGGCGGATCTCCGCAAGCGTTGCGGCCGGCGCCGCGGCCATGATCGTGAGCTTGGCGGCCTTGGCCCCGACGACGCCCCCCGAGACCGGGGCGTCCACGAACCGGCGGCCCGTGGCCGAGACGCGCGCCGCGATGGCCTCCACGGCCCCCGGCGGACAGGTCGCCATCAGGACGACGATCCCGTCCGGGGCGAGGGCGTCGAGCGCACCCTGTCCGAACAGCACGTCCTCGGCCTGGGCGGCGTTGACCACCATCAGCACGAGCGCGTCGGCGCCGTCGGCCGCCTGCGCCAGGGTCCCGGCCAGCTCGCCGCCCGCTGCCGCGAGGGCCGCGCGGCTCTCCGCCCGGACGTCGTAGCCGCGCACGGAAAAACCCGCGGCCACGAGGTGACCCGCCATCGGCAGGCCCATGGCGCCGAGGCCGACGAAGGCGAGGCGGCTCACAGCCATCCGCGGATGCTCCGCGCCATCGCGGCGGCCGAGATCCCGTAGCGGTCGTGGAGCGTGGGCAGGGCGCCGGCGTCGAGGAATGCGTCCGGCAGGCCGATCTGGCGGAAGCCGCGCTCCGGCATCGTTCCGCTGCGCATCAGCACGCCCGCCACCGCCTCGCCGAGGCCGCCGATCACCGTGTGGTTCTCGGCCACCACAACGAGGCGTCCGCCACGTCGGGCCTCGTGCAGGATCGTCGCCTCGTCCAGGGGCTTGATCGTCGGCACGTGCAGGACCGCCACGTCGATCCGGTCGTCGCGCAGCGCCTCGGCCACCTCCAGCGCCCGCATGGTCATCAGCCCGGAGGAGACGATCAGCACGTCGCGCCCGTCGCGGATCGTCTTGGCCTTGCCCAGTTCGAACGTGTAGCCGTACTCGTCGAGCACCAGGGGGACGTTGCCGCGCAGGAGCCGCAGGTACACAGGCCCCTTATGGGCGGCCATGGCCGGCACGACCTGCTCGATCTCGTGCGCGTCGCACGGATCGATGATCGTGAGGTTGGGCATGCCGCGGAAGATCGCGAGGTCCTCCGTCGCCTGGTGGCTCGGGCCGTAGCCGGTGGTCAGGCCGGGCAGGGCACAGGCAATCTTGACGTCGAGATTCTCCTCGGCGATCGCCAGGCAGATGAAGTCGTAGGCCCGGCGGGCGGCGAACACCGCGTAGGTGGTGGCGAAGGGCGTGAAGCCTTCGCGGGCGAGCCCGGCCGCCGCGCTCATCAGGAGCTGCTCGGCCATCCCCATCTGGTAGAACCGCTCGGGATGGGCCTGCGCGAAGATGTGCAGGTCGGTGTATTTCGACAGGTCCGCCGACAGGCCGACGATGTCGGGCCGGGTCTTGGCGAGTTCGACCAGGGCATGTCCGAACGGCGCGGCCCTGGTGCGCTGCCCGGGGGCGGCGAGCGAGGCGATCATCGCCGAGGTCTTGAGGCTGCCGCCTTCCCGCGGGGCGGGTCTCTCGTATTTCGAGCGTCTCACCGCACCCTCCCTTCGTCCAGGACCGCTAAAGCCCGCTGCCATTCGTCCGGCTCGACGCGCAGGAAGTGATTGCGTTCGCGCGCTTCCAGGAACGGCACGCCCTTGGCCATGCGCGTGTCGCAGATGATGATCCGGGGCTGCGGCCCCGGGTGATGGCGCGCCGCATCGAAGGCAGCCACCAGCGCGTCGAGGTCGTTGCCGTCGACCCGCTGCACGAACCAGTTGAACGCCTCGAATTTCGGAGCCAGCGGCTCGAAGTTGAGCACCCCCGTGGAGGCGCCGTCGGCCTGCATGCCGTTCACGTCGACGAGGCCGATCAGGTTGTCGAGCTTGAACGAGCCCGCCGACATGGCGGCCTCCCAGGTCGAGCCCTCGTCGAGCTCGCCGTCGGAGAACAGGTTGTAGACGACGCTCTTCGAGCCCTTCCGCTTCAGGCCGAGGCACATGCCCACCGCGATCCCGAGCCCGTGGCCGAGCGAGCCGCCGGTGATCTCCATGCCCGGCGTGTAGGCGGCCATGCCCGACATCGGCAGGCGGCTGTCGTCGCCGCCATAGCTCGTCAGCTCATCCTCCGGGATGATCTCCGCCTCGATCAGCGCGGCGTAGAGCGCGATGGCGTAGTGGCCGATCGACAGCAGGAACCGGTCGCGGCCCTCCCATTCGGGATCCTCCGGCCGGTAGGCCATGGCGTGGAAGTAGCTCACCGCCAGCACGTCGCTGATGCCGAGCGCCTGGGCGATGTAGCCCTGGCCCTGGACCTCGCCCATGCGCAGGGCATGGCGGCGGATATGGTAGGCGCGCTCGCTGAGCGGGACGTTGGACCCCGCACGGGGCCGTTCGGTCGGGGACGGAGACGTCATGGCGTGCCTCTCAATGGATCAGCATGCCGCCGTTCACGTCGATCACCGCGCCGGTGATGTACGCGGACAGGTCGGAGGCCAGGAACAGGCAAGCGTTGGCGACGTCGTCGGCCACCCCGAGGCGCCCCAGCGGGATGCCCTTCGCGATCTCGACCTTGAGCTCGGGGGTGAGCTTGCCGCCCGTGATGTCGGTCTGGATCAGGCCGGGCGTCACGGAATTCACCCGGATCCCGTCGGGGCCGAGTTCCCGGGCCATGGCCTTGGCGAGGCCCAGAACGCCGCCCTTGGCCGCGCTGTAATGCGGGCCTCCGAAGATGCCGCCGCCGCGCTGGGCAGAGACCGAGGACATGCATACGATCGCCCCCGAGCCCTGGCCGCGCATCCCCGGGATCACGGCCTGGCTCATGTAGAGGGTGCCGCGCAGGTTCACGTCGGTGACCGCGTCGTAATTCTCCGGCGCGATGTCCATGATCTTGAGCGGCTGGGTGATGCCGGCGTTGTTGACGAGCACGTCGATGCGCCCGAGCCGGGCCACGACCTCCTCGGCGGCCCGGGAACAGGCGGCCCGGTCGGTCACGTCGCAGGCGAGGCCGACATGGCCGGCCCCGATCTCGCGGGCGGATTCCTCGGCTTGGCCCGCATCGAGGTCGAGCACGGCGATGCGCGCGCCATACTGCGCGAACAGGCGCGCGGTGGCCTTGCCGATGCCGCGGGCGGAGGCCGCCCCGGTGATCACGCAGACCCGATCGTTCAACAGCATGGGACCCTCCCGGCGATCCGCGCGGGTGCGGGATCGAAGCCTGTCGTCGCGAAGGAGGCGCAAGCCGGCCGGCGATCGCGATCCGGGGATCGGCGGCCTCGCGGTGACGTTTCCTCGCGTCTTGTTCGTTGAGGCGACATTGACCCGGCGAGACCGGCCGCGACAAACGCGAATCCTACACTCTCAGGTGAATGGGATTCACCTGCCGAGGGTGTCAAACCAGCTCGGCGGCCAGCTCGATCGCGAGTTCCTGGGCGAGCCAGCGCGCGAAGACCCGCAGCGGCGCCCGGCGGCGGGCATCGGCCGGGCAGACGAAATGGTGGCCGACGTAGCCGATGTCCTCCGCCCGCCCGGCGAGCGGCGCGACCAGGCGACCGGCGGCGATCTCCCGCTCGGCGAGCCGGGTCGATTCGAGGGCGACGCCGAGCCCGTCCGCCGCCGCCGCCAGGGCGAGGAAACTCCGGTCGAAGCGGATCGCGGCGGTGGGCGGCGCGGCCAGCCGGTTGCGCTCGAACCAGTGAGTCCAGCGCACCTGCTTATTGTCGCTCTGGATCAGGGTCTGCGCGAACAGGTCGGCGGGGCCGGCGATCCGGGCGGCGCGCTCGGGATCGCAGAGGGGCGTCACCGTCTCGAACCCGAGCGGCATGCGCAAGAGGCCTTCGCCCCGGGGCGGCCCGTAGACGATGTCGGCGTCGAACTCGTCGGTGATGAAGCGGGCGTAGTCCATGCCGGCGGCCAGCCGAACCTCGAAGCCCGGATGCTCGCTGAGGAAGCGCGCCAGGCGCGGGACGAGCCACTGCGCGGCAAAGCTCGGCGCACAATGGAGGCGCAGCAGTTGGGGCCCGCGATTCGCCACGAGATCGAGGCCGCGGTTCAGCTCGGCGAAGGCCCGGCCGACATGGTCGCACAAGGCCTCCCCGGCCGGGGTCGGCGTGATGCCTTGCCCGTTGCGCTCGAACAGGGCGACGCCGAGCGTCTCCTCCATCTTTCGGACGGCGTGGCTGACCGCGCTCGGCGACAGGTTCAGCTCGCCCGCCGCCGCCTTGAATGAGCGCCGCCGCGCGGCGGCCTCGAAGATCCGGACGGCGGACAGGGGGACGGGCGGACGCATCCGAGGCAGGATGGTCCGGCGATGGCGGCGCTGGCAATGGCCGAGGGATCTGTGCGGGCCGTCAGGCGGCCCAACGCTGCGATGAGCTGAGCCGGCTTCAGGCTGCCAGCGCCGCCTGCCCGTCGCGGCCATGGGCCTGATCCATGATCTCGCCGATCCGTTCGCCGACGGCGATCGCGATGCCGGCCGAGGCGGGCCCCTCCGAACCCTGCTGGCAGATCCGAGTGAGGACGTCGGTGACGCGCTGTTCCATGACGGCGAGAATGGCCGCGGCCGCCGCGGGCTGGGCCCCGCGGAGCACGGCCGCGAGGTCGCAATAGGCGTCCTGGAGGAGCCGCAGGGTCAGGCGATCGACAGCCTGCTCGTCTTCAGCCTTCAAGGCACCCATGCCACGCCTCCCTCGGGTCGCTCGCTGCAACTTGGGGAGGACACGTTAACGGCGCGTAAACCGGCAGAGCCTTCGGACGCGATCAGCTAACCATGCCCCGCCTGGCGGCGCAGGCTCAGCAGCCCGAGCAGATGCCGCTCGCGGCCGCGTGGCCGCCTTTCAGGAGGCGCTCCATCGCCGCGTCGCGATCGTAGGTCTGCGCCGGGATCGTCGACGCGGCCGACCGGCCGGCGGCGAGGGCCGGCGGTCTCAGGAGATCGGCGGGACGCGACGCCTCCCAGGCCAAGCGGCTGCGCCGGGACGAGTCCAGGGCCGCACCCGGGTTCAGGCCCCGGGGCTCGAACGCCGGGACCGGGGTCGTCATGGTCCCCGGTATGACGATGCGCGGCAGGGTGGCGACCGCCTCGGCTTGGGCCTCCGGGGCCGCGGCCACCGGCGTCGCGGCGACGGACACCGGGGTGCGCGGCAACGCGCTGTAGGCCGTCGGCACGTTCGGCAGGCGCGAGCACGCCCCCGCCGACAGCAGCATGCCTAGGACCGCAATCCGCTTAACATTGATCATGATCGCCCTGATGCGATGCCGCAGCCCTAATCACGGCTGTGGGACTCGATGTTAACCACGGATTAAGCCATATGTCCAACCCGCATGGCCAAGCGTAACTTCCAAATAAACAAACAATACTTGTAGATAACCGGAAATCCCGTGATAATCTTGGCCCGCTCAACCCGTCCGGACGGAAGCATCGTCGGCACGGCCGGTCCAAGACCGGGTTCGCTGCCTGCGTATTGAATACCGACTCTTCGAGAAAACGGTTTGCTCGGCGGCGCCCACGCGGCAACGAGAAGCTTGGCGGCTCCGGACAGCCGCCGAGATGGGTCATGAAGAGCGTTGCACATTCCCTGATGGCGGCGCTTGCTGCTTTCGCCGTCCTGTCGCCGTCGATCGTTGCGGCCGTTCCCGCTGGCCGAAGCGCGGAACAACCCCGCCCGGCGGTCGATCGCAGCGCGCTCATCGCGGAGCGACAGCAACAGACGTGGCAGCAGCTTTCAGGCTCGATCTGCACCGGCTGCATTACGGTGGCCAACCGCGTCGCGCCGGTCAGCTACGACAAGCCGAGCCTGGTCGAGCTGGCGCAGCGCCCGACCCGCCTCGCGACGGCCGCGCGGCGGCCGCGGGCGAAGGTGCGGCTCGCCCAATTGCGGCGCGCCAAGATGCGCGTTGCGCAACTACGACTTGCCCAGATGCGCAAGCGCTACGCCCGGCTTCATCGGCACGACCGGCGCCGGCTCGCGGCAGGAGCGCATCCGGTCCGGCTGGCGAAACGCCCGCCGCCGCGGACACTCGCGCTGGCGGGCGGGTTACCGGTCGGGCCGATCCAGGTCGAGTACCGGCTGCCCGAACACCCGGTCGAGCGGCCGTGGGTGCCCCAGGACGACAACCGCTGGCGCGCGACGATCCTGCCGGCCTCATCGGTACGCCCGCGACGATCCTGACACGACGCGCGGCGCCGTCACGGCGGACGCCGGGATCGGAACGCGATACACCGCCTGGCAAACCGGGACGGGCAATTGAACCCCGCCGCCCGCATCCCGTTGTGCCGGCGGAGTTTCCCGTGACCGTCATCCGCCTCGTCGCCGCCGGCCTCGCCGTCTCGCTCAGCCTCGGCTCCGCCCGGGCGGTCGATCGCGATCTGACCGGCAGTATCGCCCGTCCCGACGCGGGTGAGCCGGCTCAGGATATCGTGGTCGCCGCTCCAGACGAGCGGACCACCGTGGTCGTGCTTCCCCAGCAGAGCGTGACCACGTCGGCCCCGTTGCAGAGGGTGCTGCCACCGCTGAAGCCGCTGCCGAAATGGGATCCGCGGGTCTGCATCGGCTGCTGAGCGGTTCCCCGAAGGCGACGCCGGCCAGACGGCCTGAGATCGGCGGAACTTGGCGGCCGGCGCGCGCGTCGACTCGGTGACCTCATCGAACTCCAGAGCTGACCATGCGCGCCATCCTCCTCGCCGGCCTCTGCCTGTCGCCGCTTCTCGCGACCCCCGTTCGGGCTCAGGTGCAGCAGAACAATCCCAACGCCGCGAACCAGTCCATGGAAAACAACAACCAGCTGCGGTCGCTGCGCCAGGAGCAGACGACGCAGGGCAACACGCTGCGGATGGACATCCAGCGGAATCAGGCCGCGACGCCGGCTCCCAACACCGGCCCGAACGCGGTCGCCCCAATCGGCGGCGGGACCGGGATCGGCCGCTGAGCCGAACCCGGGTCCCGCCGCCCGCGATCAGGCCGTTGCGGGCAGGGCGGGGCGGCTCTCGATCGCCTTGCGCACAATCGCCTCGACCTCGGCCCGCCGCGCTCCGGACAGGGGCTTGCGCGGACCGCGCACGTGCTCGGTCGAGTTGATCGCGAGGCACTCGGCGAGCTTGATGTTCTGGACCAGGTAGGTCGAGACATCGAGGTCGAGGAGCGGCCGGAACCAGCGGTAGATCGCGAGTGCCTCCTGGGTGCGCCCCGCCTGCATCAGCCGGTAGATCGCGACTGTCTCCGACGGGAACGCGCAGACGAGGCCGGCGACCCAGCCGCAGGCGCCGACCGCGAGCGCTTCCAGGGCGAGGTTGTCGACGCCGGTCAGGACGGCGTAGCGGTCGCCCAGCCGGTTGATGATCTCGGTGGTGCGGCGGATGTCGTCGGAGGATTCCTTGATGGCCACGAAGCGCGGATCCGCGGCCAAGTCCTCCATGATCTCGGGCGTGACGTCGACCCGGTAGGCGACGCGGTTGGAATAGATCATCACCGGCAGGTCGCCCGCGGCCGCGACGGCCCGCAGGGTCTCGACCGTCTCGGCCGGATCGGTGTGGTAGATCGGGCTCGGTACCACCATCAGGCCGCTGGCGCCGGCCTTGGCCGCCTTGGCGGCGAGGTCGCAGGCCTCGCGGGTGCCCGCCTCGGACACGGTCAGCAGGGTCGGCTTGCCCTTGGTGACCGACTGGGCCCGCTTGAGCACGTCGATGCGCTCGTCCTGGGACAGCATCGGCCCTTCGCCGAGCGAGCCGCACACGATGATGCCGTCGCATCCGGCGTCCATCTGGAGGCCGAAGCAGCGCTCCATCTCGGCATGGTCGAGGCTGCCGTCGGACTTGAACTTGGTCGTGACGGCGGGAATGACACCGGTCCACATGGTCGAATTTCCTTTTCGATCAACGGGTTGAACAGCACCGCACTCGGCTCGCGCGGCCATGGCTTCGCCCACGCCTCACACGGCGCGGCGGCGAAATCGGCCTGCCCGTCGGGGCAGGGGGTGCCTCAAACCGCCTCGGCGGCCGGGGCTGTCTCGTGGGTGGCGACGAGGACCGGACGCCTCTTGATCCGCTCGGCCCGGCGGCGGCGCAGGTGCAGAAGCTCGCCGACCACGCCGCGCCGGAAGAACGAGACGCAGACGATGAAGATCAGGCCGATCACCACGGTCACGAGGTCGCCGATGGTCGCGAGGTAGTTCTGCAGCCCGACCACCAGCCCGGCCCCGAGCAGCGGCCCGAAGATCGTGCCGACGCCCCCGAGCAGGGTCATCAGCACCACCTCGGTCGAGGTGTGCAGCGAAACGTCGTTGAGGGAGACGAGCTGGAACACCAGCGCCTTCATCGCCCCGGCATAGCCGGCGACCGCCGCCGAGATCACGAAGGCCAGAAGCTTGAAGCGGTCGGTGTCGTAGCCGAGCGACGTCGCCCGCGCCTCGTTGTCCCGCACCGCCTGCAGGATCTGGCCGAAGGGCGAGTGGACCACGCGGTCCACGAACAGGAAGCCCGCCGCAAACAGCGCCAGCGTCACGTAGTACATCACCGTGTCGGAGGTGAGGTCGAGCCCGAACAGGCTGCCGCGCGGGATGCCCTGGAGCCCGTCCTCGCCGCCGGTCCAGCGGATCTGCACCGCCAGGAAATAGACGATCTGCGAGAGCGCCAGAGTGATCATCGCGAAGTAGATGCCCCGCCGCCGGATCGCCAGGCCGCCGATGGCGAAGCCAACCAGAGCCGCCGCGGCGACGCCCGCCACGAAGGCCGCCGGCATCCCCAGCGGGTGGTCGCCGAACCGGATCATCAGGGCGCCGGTGACGTAGCCGGCGCTGCCCAGGAAGGCGGCGTGCGCGAAGGACACGAGCCCGGTGAAGCCCAGGAGCAGGTTGAAGGCGCAGGCGAACAGCCCGTAGCACATCACCTTCATCACGAAGACCGGGTAGATCAGCCCCGGCACGAAGGGGACGACCAGGGCGAGCGCGACCAGGACCAGGACAATCTTGAAGGTGTTCGACATCGGCTCCCCTCAGACTTCGCGGCCGAACAGGCCGGCCGGGCGTACCAGCAGGGCCAGCGCCATGATGACGAAGACCACCACGGTCGAGGCCTCCGGGTAGACCACCTTGGTCAGCCCCTCAATCAGCCCGAGGGCGAGCCCGGTCATCATCGCGCCGAGGATCGAGCCGAGGCCGCCGATCACCACCACGGCGAAGACGATGTTGAGCAGGTTGCCGCCCATGAGCGGCGTCACCTGCATGATCGGCGCGGCCAGCACCCCGGCGATGCCGGCCAGCGCCACGCCGAACCCGTAGGTCAGGGTGATCATCACCGGCACGTTGATGCCGAAGGCCTGGAGCAGGCGCGGGTTCTCGGTCCCGGCGCGGAGGTAGGCGCCGAGCTTGGTCCGCTCGAACAGGAACCAGGTGAAGACGCAGATCAGCAGCGAGGCCACGACCACGAAGACGCGGTACTTCGGCAGCAGCATGAAGCCGACATCGACCGGCCCCTGCAGGATCTCCGGCGGCTCGTAGCCCTGGCCGGAGACGCCGAACACGTATCGGAAGCCCCCCTCCATCACCAGCGCCACCCCGAAGGTCAGGAGCAGTCCGTAGAGGTGGTCGAGATGGTAGAGCCGGCGCAGCAGCGTGCGTTCGATGAGCATGCCGAACAGGGCGACGCAGAGCGGGGCCAGCACCAGCGCGACCCAGAAGCTGATCTGGAAGTCGGGATAGCCGAGCCAGGGCCCGATCTGGGTCAGCCCGATCCAGGCCAGGAACGCGGCCATCATGAACTGCGCCCCATGGGTGAAGTTGATGATGTTGAGCAGCCCGAAGATGATCGCCAGCCCCATGCTCAGGAGGGCGTAGAAGCAACCGCCGATGAGGCCGATGGTGAGCTGGGCCATGAAGGCCTGGAGGGTGATGTCCATCGGGGGGTCACCGGCGGCTGCGAGGGGCGGGGACCGCACGGAGACCGTCCGCGCGGAGCGTGGGGACGGCCTCAGCCCTTGGCGTTGAGCGGGCAGGCATCCGAGGGCTTCGGGAACACGTCGTCGCCCTTCAGGACCGCCCGGACGTTGTAGAAGTCCCAGTCGCGCTTGGATTCCGCCGGCTTCTTCACCTGCAGGAGCAGCATGTCGTGGACGAGGGCGCCGTCGGCGCGCAGCGTGCCGTTGCGGATCACCGCGTCGTCGATGGTCATGGTGCGCAGCTTGGCCATCACGGCGCCGGCCTCGTCGGTGCCCGCCGCCTCGATCGCCTTAAGGTAGCTGAGCGCGGCCGAGTAGACCGCCGCCTGCGACGCGCTCGGCATGCGCTTCATCTTGGCGAAGTACTTCTCCGCGAAGGCGCGCGAGCGGTCATCGTAGTCCCAGTAGAAGGCTTCAGTGAGGTACATGTCCTGGGCCTTGGCTAGGCCGAGGCTCTTCACGTCGGTGATGTAGGTGAGCAGCGGGGCGATCACCTGCTTGTCGCCGCGCCCGATGCCGTACTCGGCGGCCTGCTTGACGGCGTTGATCGTGTCGCTGCCGGCATTGGCCAGCGCGATCACCTGGGCGCCACTGCCTTGCGCCTTCAGCATGAAGGAGGAGAAGTCGCCGCCCGGGAAGGGATGGCGCGACACGCCCAGCACCTTGCCGCCCTCGGCCTCAACCACCGCGGAGGCGTCCTTCTCGAGGGAATGGCCGAAGGTGTAGTCGGCGGTGACGAAGTACCAGGTCTTGCGGCCGGTCTTCAGCAGCGCCTTGGCGGTGCCGGCCGCGAGCGCGTAGGTGTTCACCATCCACTGCGCGTTGAGCGGCGAGCATTTCTCGTTGATCGCCGCCATGGCGACCCCGGCCGAGAGCATCGTCACCCGGTTCTTCTGCTTGGCGATCTCCATCACGGCAAGCGCCGTCGAGGAGGTCGGGAAGTCGGCGATCATGTCGACCTTGCCCTGGTCGAACCATTCCCGGGCGAGGTTGGCGGCGATGTCGGGCTTGTTCTGGTGGTCGGCCGCGATGAGTTCGATGGGGGCGTTCAGCACTTTGCCGCCCATCTCGTCGATGGCGATCTGCGCCGCCACGGCCGAGCCGCGCCCGGTGAAGTCGGAATAGATGCCCGACAGGTCGTTGAGGATGCCGATCTTGACGACGCCGTCGCTGATCGCCTCGGCGGCGAGCGCCGGCAGGGGGATCGACAGGGGGGCCGACGCGAGCGACGCGCCGAGCACGTAACCGATGAACCGTGACCGCATGTTCCCGCCTCCTGTTCGTCCCGAATACTTGCCCCTGCCGGAGCGTTGTCTGTGCATCGTCGTGTCCCGAAAGCCGGCAGCCGCCTTTCGGGATAAGACTCAGAGGCCGAGCAGGCGCCCGACCTCGGCCTCCCGTGCCGCCACCGCGTCGGCCGGGATCTCGGCCGCGACCCGTCCGTGCTCGATCACGTAGTGGCGGTCGGCGAGGTGCCGGGCGAAGTGGAAGTTCTGCTCGACCAGCACGATGGTGAAGCCGCGGCTCTTGAGCAGGGCAACCGCCCGGCCGAGCGCCTCGACGATGACCGGGGCGAGGCCCTCGGTGATCTCGTCCAGCAGCAGGATGCGGGCGCCCGTGGTCAGGATGCGGCCGAGCGCCAGCATCTGCTGCTCGCCGCCCGAGAGGCGGCCGCCGCCGCTGTCGGCCCGCTCGGCCAGGTTCGGAAACAGCGTCAGCACTTCGGCCACCGACATCCCGTCGGGGCCGAGGCGGGGCAGGAGGGTCAGGTTCTCCTGGGTCGTGAGCGAGCGATAGATGCCGCGCTCCTCCGGGCAGTAGCCGAGGCCGAGCCGGGCGATCCGGTGCGTGCTGAGCCGGATCGTCTCCTGCCCGCGCACCCGCACCGAGCCGGCGCGCCGGTCGGTCAGGCCCAGGATGGCCTTGAGCGTGGTGCTGCGCCCGGCACCGTTGCGGCCGAGCAGGGTCACGCACTCGCCCTCGCGCACCGTGAGGTCGATCCCGTGCAGGACGTGGCTCTCGCCGTACCAGGCTTCGAGCCCGCGGATCTGCAGGGCGATGGCGGGCTCAGGCAAGTCCTTTTTGGGCAAGTCCTTTTTGGGCAAGTCCGTCTCGGGCAAGTCCGTCTCAGGCATGTCCGCCTCCGAGATAGGCCGCCTTAACGCCGGGATCGTTGGAGACCTCGGCGTAGCTGCCCTGGGCGAGGATCTCGCCGCGCTGGAGCACGGTGATCGCGTCGCAGAGGTCCGCCACCACCGACATGTTGTGCTCGACCATCAGAATGGTGCGACCCACGGCGATCCGCCGGATCAGCCGCTTGATCCGGTCGACATCGTCGAGGGCCATGCCCTGGGTCGGCTCGTCGAGGAGAAGGAGGGGCGGATCGAGGGCAAGCGTCGTGGCGATCTCGAGGGTGCGCTTGCGCCCGTAGGAAAGATCGGCGGCGTTCGTGTCGGCGTAATCCGCAAGGCCGACCTCGGACAGAAGCACCATGGCCTCGTCGTCGAGCACGGACAACGATCGGATCGAGCGCCAGAACCAATATTGCGTCCCCAATCGCCGCTGGAGCGCGACACGGACATTGTCACGCACGCTCATGTGCGGGAAAGTCGCCGAGATCTGGAACGAGCGCACGATTCCCCGCCGGGCGATCGCCGCCGAACTCTCGTGCGTGATGTCGGCCCCTTCGTAGAGGATGCGTCCGCCGGTCGGCGTGTGGACCTTGGTCAGCAGGTTGAAGAACGTGGTCTTGCCGGCGCCGTTGGGGCCGATGAGCGCGTGGATGGCGTGACGGCGGACCGAAAAGTCGACGTCCCGGACGGCCGTGAAACCGCCGAACGCCTTGGTCAGCCCCTCTGTCACCAACGCGTGCTCAGCCACGACACCCCCACCGGCTCCGTTTCTGTAGATTGTATAAAATCTTCAGATGCGTCAAGCGTCCTCTGCGACGACAGCTGCACAATCAGCGGGCTTACCCGGCTGGGGCGTTCCGGTAGATCGCCACCAGCGATACGGCGGCGTGCGCGATGTGCGCTTGCAAGAGTTCGGCCGCCTCCGAGATGCGGCCCACTTCGCAGAGCGTCACGATCTGCGTGTGCTCGTGATCGGCACGCGCGGTGTCCCCGGAGGCGGACAGCTGCAGCCGCGTCGGGCGATCGCAATCCTGCAGCAGGGCGGAGACGATGCTGAGCGAGCGGGGGCGATCGGCGTAACGGAGCAGATCGAGGTGGAAGCTTCGGTTCAGCTCGCCCCATCGGTCGACCTGGCCAGCCTCGAGCGCCGCGCCGTACTCGTCGGTGAGGCCGCGCAGCCTCCGATAATCCGCCGCCCCGAAGCGGCGTGCGGAGAGCGCCAGCAGCGGCGGTTCGAGCTGCTCGCGCAGGCGGAAGATGTCTTCCACTTCCTCGACGGTCAGGCCGGTCACGAGCGCCCCGCGATGCGGCACGATCCTGACCAGCCCTTGAGCCTCCAGCTGCAGCAGCGCCTCCCGAACCGGGATGCGGCTGATGCCGAACTCCTCCGCCAGCGCATCCTGGCGCAGCTGGATCCCGGGCGCGAACTCACCGTTCAGGATGCGCTGACGAAGCGATTCCGTGACCGCGGCCGAAACGGTCTTGTGGCGCAGGCGATCGGTGGGACGTGACGGAGGATTGGGATTGGGATCAGGCATCGGCACCTCGGAATGCGTGTAGATTTTATCCGAAGTCGATGCGTTGCGACAGACGGGGTCCTCACGCGGGCCGGGGCGTTGCCGGGCGCAGGCCGATGAACGTCCCGTGGGTCACCAAGCCGGCCCGACCCTCGCGTCGCGGCCGCCATCGCCGCCGCGACGCGAGGGCTGGGGGTGCCACTCAGTCCCCCCGTTCGCCGCGCAGGGTCTTCAGGCCGATGCCGGTCGCCTCGAAGCCGCCATCGACGGCGAGCTGCTGGCCCGTGACGAAGGAGGCCCGTTCGGAGCAGAGGAACACGATCGCCTCCGCGAGTTCCGACTCGAGGCCGTAGCGCCCCAACGGGACGGCATCGTGATAGTCGGCGCGGATCTCCGGGCTGTGAACCGCCTTGGCCATCGCGGTGTCCACCGGCCCGGGGGCGACCGCGTTCACCCGGATCCCGAACTGCGCCAGCTCGACGGCCTGCTGCTTGGTGAGCTGGGCCAACGCCGCCTTGCTGGTGCCGTAGGCGGTCCGCAGCGTCGAGGCGCGCAGGCCCGAGATCGAGGTGATGTTCACGATCGCGCCGCCGCGCTCGGAAAGCAGCGGGACGGCCGCCTGCGTGCACAGGAACGGCCCCGACAGGTTCACGGCGAGCACCCGCGACCAATCGTCGAACGTGGTCTCCATCAGCGGCTTGAAGATCGCGATGCCGGCGTTGTTGACCAGCGCGTCGAGCCGCCCGAACCGGTCGGCGACCTGCCGCATCGCGCCGGCGACCGCCTGCGGATCGGAGACGTCCGCGGTGACCGCCAGCACCGCCTCGGGCCGGTCGAGCCCGGCGGCGGCGGCGGCCACGGCCGGGCCGTCGATGTCGAGGAGGGCGACACGCCACCCGTCCGCGAGGAACCGGCTCGCGGCGGCGAGCCCGATGCCGCGGGCCGCCCCCGTCACCAGCGCGGTCCGGTCCTGGGTGTCGCTCATAGCGTCATATCCGTGGGCGAGGGCCGCGCGGCGGCGGCGGGGGATCGTTCCGGCAGCGGCCGGCCTTGCTCATGATGTGCGCCAGCAGCACCGACCGAGACCGCTTCCGCAAGTCCATACGATGCGAGACTTGAATTTCCAGTCCTTCCGTCGGCAGCGCTGCACCGAACATCAGGACCGGCTGCGCTGAACGCGAAGCCTGCGCGCGGCAAACGGACGCCTCGGCACCTTCGGGGCCTGCATCCGCGTGACCGCGATGTGCAACGCGGCTAGCACGGTGATGGCGCAGCCGTGCCGACGCGGTCCGGGCACCCGCCGAGGAATCCCGTCCCGGCGGCTGGCCACGACGGGCCGACGTCATGACCGACCGATCCGGCGCTGCAGCAGCTGCCCCGACCGTCTCCACGCTGGCGGCGACGGCCATCGTCGTGGCCGACATGATCGGCATCGGCGTCTTCACCAGCCTCGGCTTCCAGGTCGCCGACATCCCGTCCGGCTTCACGCTGCTGCTGCTGTGGTTGGTCGGCGGCGTGGTCGCGCTGTGCGGGGCGCTCTGCTACGCCGAACTCGCCACGATGTTTCCCCGCTCCAGCGGCGAGTACAACCTCCTCACGCAGATCTACAGCCCGGCGGTCGGGTTCATGGCCGGGTGGCTCTCGGGCACCGTCGGCTTCGCCGCGCCGGTGGCGCTCGCCGCCATGGCGCTCGGCCAGTACGGCAAGGCGGTGCTGCCCGGGGCGCCGCCGCTCCTGCTCGGCCTCGCGGCGATCTGGATCGTCTCGCTCGTCCACCTGCGGGGCACGCGCCACAGCAGCGCGTTCCAGATCGGGTTCACGCTGCTGAAGCTGGCGCTGATCATCGCCTTCATCGGGGCGGGTTTCGCGCGAGGGGGCGGCGCGGCGATCGGCTTCTCGCCCGCTTCGTTCGATCCGGCGCAGGTCGTCAGCGCCAGCTTCGCGATCAGCCTCGTCTTCGTGATGTACGCCTATTCGGGCTGGAACGCCGCGACCTACATCGTCGGCGAGCTCGCCGACCCGCCGCGCAGCCTGCCGCGGGCGCTGTTCCTCGGGACCGGCCTCGTCGTCGCGCTCTCCATCGCGCTGAACGCGGTGTTCCTCTACACGACGCCCGCCGCCGAGCTCGCCGGCCAGGTCGAGGTCGCGGTGATCGCCGGCCGTCACGTCTTCGGCGATGTGGGCGGCCGTGTCGTGGGTGGGCTGATCTGCGCCGGGCTGATCCCGACGATCGGCGCGATGATGTGGATCGGCCCGCGCGTCACCGTCGCGATGGGCGAGGACGTGACGCTGCTGCGCCTGTTCGCCCGGCGCACGCGGCGCGGGGTGCCGGGCGCCGCGCTTCTCCTTCAGGCCTGCGTCGCCACCATCCTGCTGTTCACCCAGAGCTTCGAGGCGGTGCTCGACTTCATCCAGTTCAGCCTGATCCTGTGTTCGTTCCTGACCGTGATCGGGCTGATCAAGCTCCGGATCGCCCGGCCCGACCTGCCGCGGCCGTTCCGGGCCTGGGGCTACCCGGTCACCCCGATGATCTTCCTGTCGGTCACGCTGTTCATGCTGGTCCACCTCGTGACCGTCCGGCCGCTCCAGTCCCTCGCGGGCCTCGCGCTGATGCTGGCCGGCTTCCTCCTGTACGGCATCGCGACGGCGCGGGAGCGGAAGACGGCGCGCATGGCGCCGCCGCGGTGAGGCCGGCGCCGCCTGCCCGGACGGCACCCGGCCCGGGGCCGCGCGCGATCACGGTCTTCAGGGAGCGGGCTTGAACGCCCGCAGCACGTCGAGCCGATACTCGGCGGTTCGCGACTGCTTCAGGACCCGCGCAAAACCTTGGGCGCCCGCGATGAAGCCTTCCGCCGCCTCGTCGCCGGAGAGCGGGTAATGGGTGACGCCGAGCCAGTGGACCAGCACGATGTCCGCTTCGGGGAGCACCGAGCCCTCCACCCGCGCGACCAGCCGGGCGAGGTCTGCGCGGTCGAGATAATAGGCGACCTCGGAGATCAGGATCAGGTCGAACCGCCCGTCCGGCCATGCGCCCGGAACGGCCGCGAGCTGGAAGCGCACGTTCGGGCAATCGGCGCAGCGCGCCCGTGCGTCGTCCAGGACGGAGGGGACCACGTCGAGCCCGATCAGCGCGTCGCACCGGGGGCAGAGCTGATGCGTGAACACGCCGATCGAGCAGCCGACTTCGAGGCCGGATGCGTAGCGGGCCCGCGGCAGGGCCGCGAGCGTCGCCGCATACTTGTCGCGCTCGTAAGGGCTCGTGGCGAAGCGCCACGGATCCGACTCCGTGGCGTACATGCCCTTGAAGTAATCGGTATCGAGACTCTTCGCGCGGCGGCCCGCCGAAGTCTCGGCCGGCCGCGTGGGGTCGACCTCGGCGCCCGAGGCACTTTGCATCCCAAGCATCGCGCTCGTCACGGCTGCGCCTCCGGCTTGCAGCAGGCGGCGCCGGGAGGCCGATTTGCGATCACGCACGAGAGGCCTCACCGCGCCTTCGGGATTGTGACGGTGAAACCGGGCGCGGTCCGGGCGGTTCCGGGCTGCGGCGTCAGGCGGCGCTGCCCGCCGCGGCGCGGCCGCCGAGATACGCGGCGCGGATGTCGTCGTTGGCCCAGAGCGCCTGCGGATCGCCTTCGAGGACGAGGCGGCCGGTCTCCAGCACGTAGCCGCGGTCGGCCACCGACAGGCCCATGCGGGCGTTCTGCTCGACCAGCAGCACCGTCGTGCCGCGGCGCCGCACCTCCGCGATGATCGCGAACACCGCCTGGACGATCACCGGGGCGAGGCCGAGCGAGGGCTCGTCCAGCAGCAGGAGGCGCGGCTTGGCCATCAGGCCGCGGGCGAGCGCCACCATCTGGAGCTGGCCGCCCGAGAGGGTCCAGCCGAGCGCGTCGCCGAAGCGCCGGATGTCGGGGAACAGCTCGAACATCGCCTCGACCTCGTCGCGCAAGGCGCGTTTCGGGACGCCGGACCGGTTCGAGGCGCCGAGCATGATGTTCTCGCGCACCGTGAGCCCCGGGAAGACCCGGCGCCCCTCGGGCACGTGGGCGACGCCGAGGCGCACGATCGCTTCGGGCTTCAGGCCGTGGAGCGGCTGCCCGTCGAGCAGGATGCTGCCGCCCGCCGGCTTCACCAAGCCGGAGATCGCCTTGAGGGTGGTCGACTTGCCGGCCCCGTTGGAGCCGAGCAGGGTCACGACCTCGCCCGTGCCGACCACGAACGAGAGCCCGCGCACGGCCTCGATCTCGCCGTAGCGGACGGTGAGGTCGCGGATCTCCAGGACCGGGTTCGACACGGCGGTGCTCATCCTGCTCAGGCCGGCGCGAGATCGGTCTTCAACGCGGTCTGGAGCCCCGCGCCCGGCCCGGTCGCGGCGTCCTCCCCGAGATAGGCCTCGATCACGGCGGGTTCGCGCAGCACGGAGGCGGTGACCCCGTCCGCGATGCGCCGACCGAAGTTCAGGACGGTGACGTGGCTCGCCACGTCGCTGACCAGGGTCATGTCGTGGTCGATGATCAGGATGGTCAGGCCCTTGGCCGCCATCCGGCGCAGCAGCACCGTCAGGGCGTTCTTCTCGCTGGAATTGAGCCCGGCGGCCGGCTCGTCGAGGAGCAGCAGCGTCGGGTTGCCGGCGAGCGCCCGGGCGATCTCGATCAGGCGCTGGTGCCCGTAGGAGAAGCCCGAGATCGGCTCCTGCGCCCGCGCCTCCAGCCCGACGAAGGCCAGGGCCGCGCGCGCCCGGGCCTCCAGCGCCGGCCGGTCGCTTGCGCCGAGGGGGTTGTTCGGGCGCTCGGCGCCGATCACCACATTCTCCAGGGCGCTCATCGAACGGAACAGGCGGATGTTCTGGAACGTGCGCCCGATCCCGACCGCGGCGCGCCGGTGCGGGGGAAACCGGGTGATGTCCCGGTCCTGGAGGCGCATGCTGCCGCCGGTCGGCGTGTAGAGACCGGACAGGACGTTGAGCGTCGTGGTCTTGCCCGAGCCGTTCGGGCCGATCAGCGCGTGGATGCCGCCGCGGGTGACGGTGAAATCGATCGCGTCCACGGCCTTGAGGCCACCGAAATGCTTGGACAGGCCTGACACGGTCAGCAGCGTCGCCGAGGCGTCGCGCTCCTGGCTCAGGGTCAGCTCCGGGGCGGGCGCAGGCGCAGGCTTGGCAGGCCGCAGCCGCCGGACCTGATCGCCCAGAAATCCCCAGATGCCGTCGGGCATGAACACGACGATCAGGATCACCGCGAGCCCGTAGATCGCCAGGTACAGGCCCGGGATCTCCTTGAGGAAGCGCAGCCATTCCGGGATCAGGATCAGCAGGCCCGTGCCGATCACCGCGCCCACCGGCGAACCGACGCCGCCCAGCAGCGCCATGGTCAGGAAGACGATGGACTCGGCGAAGGAGAACTGGTCCGGGCTGATATACGTGAAGCTGCCGGCAAACAGGCCGCCGCCCAGGCCCGCCAGCAACGCCCCGATGGCGAAGGCCGCGACCTTGGTGCGGTAGACGTCGATCCCGCTGACGCCCGCGGCCAGTTCGTTGTCGCGCACCGCCCGCATGGCGCGCCCGAGCCGGGTCCGCGGCAGGTGCCAGACCAGCCAGCCGACCACCGCCAGGACCAGGACGCACAGCGCGAGGTAGCTCTGTCCATCCGCGAACAGCGCCGGGCGGCGGATGTTCGGCACCCCGTCCGGGCCGTGGGTGACCGGGATCCAGTTGGTCAGGACCAGGGTGAGGATCTGCTGGAACGAGATCGTCACCATGGCGAGGTAGTGGCCACCGAGCCGCAGCGTCGAGGCGCCGAGCACCGCCCCGAGCACGACCGCCAGCGCGAGCCCGATCGGCAGGCACAGCCAGAAATTCAGGCCGTGATCGACCGTGCCGAGGCCGACCGCGTAGGCGCCGATCCCGAAGAAGGCGGCCTGGGCCAGGTTGATCTGGCCGCACAGCCCGAGCACGACGGTGAGCCCGATCACCGCGATCGCGTAGGTCGCGGCCTGCATCAGGATGTTGAGGACGTAGCCGGTGAGCGGCGTGGTCGCGGCGAGCGCCACGGCGGCTGCGGCGAAACCCGCATAGGCGAGGCTGCCGAGCGGCATCGGCCGGGAGGGCCGGGGGGCGGTCCCCGAGAGGGTCGGGTTGGCCGTCGTCGGATCGGCGCTCATGCTTTCTCCGCCACACGCTCGCCGAACAGCCCCTGCGGGCGCACGACCAGGAAGGCCACGAGGACGATGAAGGCGAAGGCGTCCTTGTACGGCACCGAGACGTAGGCCGCTCCGAAGGTCTCGATGATGCCGAGCGCCAGCCCGCCGATGATCGCGCCGGTCACGTCGCCGAACCCGCCGATGATCGTCGCGGCGAAGGCCTTCAGCGCGATGGTCGCGCCCATCTGGATCGACACGAACAGAACCGGTGCCACGAGGATGCCGGCGATGCCGCCGAGCACGGCGCTGTAGACGAAGGTGAGCATGATCATGCCGGCGACCGGGATGCCGAGGAGCGCCGCCATCTCCTTGTCCTGGGAGGTCGCCTGGAGCTTCTTGCCGACCAGGGTGTGCTCGAAGAACCAGTACTGGAACGCCACGAGCGCCGCGGTCACCGCGATGATCAGCAGGTACTGGCTGTCGAGGAAGACCGGGCCGAGCAGGAAGCCCTGCGTCTCGAACACCGGCGGCAGGACCTGCGGCTGCGGTCCGTAGAGGGCGAGCGTGGTGTTGGCCAGGAAGATCGAGGCGCCGATGGTCGAGATGATCACCGGCAGGTAGGTGCGGTGGCGCAGGGGATAGTAGACGCCGAGGTTGAACAGGGCGCCGAGCAGAGCCATCCCGCCGATGGTGAGCAGCACCGAGAGCCAGTACGGCCACTCGAGATCGACGGCGAACACCACCATCAGGAAGGCCGCGACCATCGAGAACTCGCCCTGCGCGAAGTTCACGACGTTGGTGGCGCGGAAGATCAGCACGAAGCCCAGGGCCACGAGGGCGTAGACCGAGCCGATGCCGATTCCGGTGAAGAGGAGCTGGAGGATCAGGTCCATGTGCGCGCCCGTGCCCCGTCCGCGACGACGTGTTCAGCCCTGATAGAAGTCGATGCGCCGGTCGAACGTGATCGTGCCCTTGTCGTTGCGCACGACGTTGTAGCCGTGCAGGCCGTCGCCGTTCTTGTCGAAGTTGTAGGTGCCCTCGGCGCCCGCGTGGCCCCGCACCGCCAGCAGCGCCTCGCGGATCGCCTGCGGGTCGGACTTGCCCGCCTTGTTGATCGCCAGCGCCAGGACCGTCACCGCGTCGAAGGTCCAGGAGGATTGGTTGTCGGGGGCGATCTTGGTCGCGGCGCGGTAGGCCTTGCCGTAGGCCCGGGCCGCGTCGCTCGATTCCTCCGCGTAGTCGGCCACGCCGTAGGTCCCGTAGAGCGAGGGCCCGGCGAGCTTCAGCGCCGTGACGTTGGTGATCGAGGGCGAGCCGACCCAGGGGGCGGTGACGCCGAGCTGGCGGAGCTGGCGGGCGAAGATGCCGAGGTCGTTCTCGAAGGTGAAGTACGAGCCGATCACGTCGGCCCCGGCCTGCCGGATCGCCAGCACCACGGGGGTGAAGTCCTGGCCCTGGTTGGCGTAGCCCTGGTCGAGCACGACCGTGGCGCCGACCTTACCCAGGCTCTCGGTCAGCGCCTTGGCGCCGCTCGTGCCGAAGGCGTCGGTGGAATGGATGATCGCCCACTTCTTCTTGCCGAGGCCGTTGACGCCGTGCTCGGCGATCACCCGGGCCGAGAAGCTGTCGTTGGGCCGGAAGCGGAACATCCACGGGTTGCCGAGCTGCGTCAGCACCGGGTCGGTGCCGCCGAAGCACATCGGCTTGCCGGTCTTGAGGATGTCCGGCGCCATCGCGTGGTTCTGCGTGGAGCGGACCGAGCCCAGGAAGCCGACGAGATCGGGCTGCGAGGCCAGCTTGGAGAAGGCCAGCACGGCGCCGGGATTGGTGGTCTGGTCGTCCTCGGTGACGATCTCCAGCGGCTTGCCGAGCACGCCGCCGGCCTTGTTGACCGCCTCCAGGGCGATCTTGGCGCCGTTGAGGGCGAAGCGCCCCGCATCCGCGCCGGGGCCCGTGACCGGCAGCACCATGCCGATCCGGATCGTCGCGCCGGCGCCCTGCGCGTGACTCGATCGGATCACCCCAGGGGCGAGGCCGCTCGCAGCCGCGCAAGCGGCACCCGTCAAGAAAACGCGACGCGTCGTCTTCATCGGCATTCCCGTCCCGCCGCCGGTTCTTGTGCCCGACGTTGATTGTATTGGGCCATGCGGAACGCTTCATTGTCTATCCCGCGTCACCCGAACCGGTCGCCTTGCGGGTTAAGAAAGCCTAGGATCGTTACCCGAACGCGCCCGACGAGGCGCGACGACGGGAGATAGACCATCATGCGGATCGACGCCGCCGGACTGACCGCCTTCGTGCGGGACATCTTCGTTCGGGAGGGCTGCTCGGAGGCGGAAGCGGGGCGGATCGGCCAGTTCCTCGTGGCCGCCAACCTCACCGGCCACGACAGCCACGGGGTCATCCGGGTGCCGCGCTATGTCGCGTGGCTGCGCGACGGCGAACTCGTGGCCGACCGCAGCCCCGAGGTGCTGATCGACGGGGGTGCCTTCGCGCTGGTGGACGCCCATTACGGCTTCGGCCAGACCGCCGGCCCGTTCGCCACCGATCTCGGCATCGCCAAGGCCGGTGAGCACGGCGTCTCGGTCATCGCCCTGCGGCATGCCGGGCATCTCGGGCGGATCGGCGAATGGGCCGAGCGTGCCGCCGCCGCGGGCCTGATCTCGGTGCATTTCGTCAACGTCGCCGGCAGCCTGCTCGTCGCGCCGTTCGGCTCGGTGGAGCGACGCTTCTCCACAAACCCCGTCGCGGCCGCCTTTCCGCTTCCGGGGCGCGACCCGATCGTCCTCGACTTCGCGACCTCGGCGGTCGCCGAGGGCAAGGTCCTGGTGGCTTCGCAGGGGGGCAAGCCCCTGCCCGAGGGCGTGCTGATCGAGCCGGATGGCCGCCTCAGCGCCGACCCGACCACCTTGTTCGGCCCGCTCGACGGGCCGGACCGCGACAATCAGAAGGGCACGGGCGCGATCCGGGCCTTCGGCGAGCACAAGGGCTCGGGCCTGTCGCTGATGTGCGAACTCCTGGCCGGCGCGCTCACCGGCTCCGGTACGGCGGGGCCGGGCAAGCGGCGGGTCTGCAACGGCATGCTCTCGCTCTACATGACGCCGAGCGCTTTCGGCTCGGACGACGCGATCGCGGCCGAGGCGCGCAGCTATCTCGATTTCTTCGCCTCCGCCCAGCCGGCGCCGGGTGGCGCGGTGCTGCTGCCCGGGGAGCCCGAGCGCCGCATGAAGGCGGAACGCCTCGCCGAGGGCGTGCCGCTTCCCGAGCCCGTCTGGGAGACGCTGCTCGCCGCCGGCCGGCCGCACGGCCTCGACGGGCAATCCTACTGCGCCTGAGGGGGCCCGGTCGCCCGAGCGGTGCGAACACCCCCCCCTTGGGCAGGATCTCGACGGCGCGCATCAGGGGCGCGCCGGGGCGTGAAACGGTTCGCTAACCGAAGCCGCCCACCCTCGCGCGCATGTCCAAGCGAACGATCCGAACGGCGAGGGGCGTCCTCTGGATCGCGGCCCTCGCACTCTGCTGTTTTTCGGCCGTGATGCTGGTGAAGGCCAACCGCCCCGCGGAGCGGTCGGTCGCGGCGCCGTCATCCTCCGATCCCGTCACGACGGGATCCATCGACCGGGCTCCGATCCGATGGTGCGGGGCCGCCCCGTGGTGCCGCTGACCGTCGCTACCGTTTCCACTGCTTGACGAGGATCTCATGCGACACTGGATCTCCCTGCCGATCGTGCTGATGCTCGGCTTCGTGACGCCGGCTCACGCGCAAGGCCTGGCGCGCGGCGCGCAGGACGGTCGGGAGCGCGGCGAGGCCATCGCGGGCCCGCTCGGCGCCGTGGTCGGCGGCGCGATCGGTGCCGCCGTCGGCACGGCCAACAGCATCCTCGGGATCGACCGGCGGGACCGCTTCCGCATCTACGCGATCGGCGAGCAGCGGCCCTCCTTCGCCTACGCGGGGCCGGTGCGGGTCGGGACCGTCCTGCCGGAGGACGGTGTGGTCTATTACGACGTGCCGGCCGAATTCGCGCTGCCGAACTACAACTACACCATCGTTAACGATCACCCCGTGCTGGTCGAGCCGCGGACGCGGCGCATCGTCGAGGTCATCGATTAGGGGCTGCGCGCATCCGCGCGGAGCCGAGGTGTCACGCCGCCGGGACGCGCCCGGCGGCGTGGTCGTGATCGGCGCGGGGCGCCGACGCGATGTTACTTCAGGCGCGCGGCGGCCCAGGCGATGTGGTCGGCCATGAAGGTCGAGATGAAGAAGTAGGAGTGGTCGTAGCCCTCGCGCATGTTGAGGGTCAGTGCGATCCCGGCCTTCTTGCAGGCCTCCTCCAGCAGCCAGGGGCGCAGGCCGTCCTGGAGGAAGCTGTCGGCGGTGCCCTGATCGACCAGGAACTCGGGGAAGCGCTTGCCGTCCTCGATCAGCGCGGTGGCGTCGTGGGCGCGCCAGGCGGCCGTGTCGGACCCGAGGTACTTCTCGAAGGCCGGCTTCGACCAACCGGCCGTCGCGGGCTGGGCGATCGGCGCGAAGGCGGAGCAGGACTTGAAGCGCTCCGGGTAGGTCAACGCGATGGTGAGCGCGCCGTGGCCGCCCATGGAATGGCCGAAGATGCCCTGGCGGGTCATGTCGGCGGGGAACTCCTTCGCGATGAGGGCCGGCAGCTCCTCCGTCACGTAGCTCCACATCCTGTAGTTCTTGTCATAGGGCGCCTGCGTGGCGTCCAGATAGAACCCGGCGCCGGAGCCGAACTGCCAGTTGCCCTCCTCGTCCGGGATGCCGGGGCCGCGCGGACTGGTGTCGGGGGCCACGATGATCACGCCGTGCTCCGCGGCAGCGGCGCGGTACTCGCCCTTGTCCATGACGTTGGCGTGCGTGCAGGTGAGCCCGGACAGGTACCACAGCACCGGCACCGGGCCCTTTTCGGCCTGGGGCGGCACGAACACCGCGAAGGTCATCGGGCATCCCGTGGTCTGCGCGTCGTGCTTGTAGACGCCCTGCGTGCCGCCGTGGGCGCGGGCCTTCGAGACGGTTTCCATCAGCTGTGATCTCCTGCTCGGGAGGCGGGAGCCCCGCTCGGGGGCTGGATCGCGGGCCCGGGTCTTCGAGAATGCGAGGACGTGCGCGGGGCTCCCCGGCCTTGCAGGCGGGGAGCCCCGGATCGGTCTTCCTCAGTAGACGACGACGGAGCGGATCGACTTGCCTTCGTGCATGAGGTCGAAGCCGTGGTTGATCTCGTCCAACGGCATGGTGTGGGTGATCAGATCGTCGATGTTGATCTTACCCTCCATGTACCAGTCGACGATCTTCGGCACGTCGGTGCGACCGCGGGCGCCGCCGAACGCCGAGCCCCGCCAGACCCGGCCGGTGACGAGCTGGAACGGGCGGGTCGAGATCTCGCGGCCGGCCTCCGCCACGCCGATGACGATCGACTCGCCCCAGCCGCGATGGCAGCATTCGAGGGCCTGGCGCATCACGTGGACGTTGCCGGTGCAATCGAAGGAGAAGTCGGCGCCGCCGCCCGTGAGATCGACGATGGCCTGGACCACCTTGTCGGTGCCGACCTCGTTCGGGTTGATGAAGTGGGTCATCCCGAACTTGCGGGCCATGGCCTGCTTCTCCGGGTTGATGTCGACGCCGATGATCTTGTCGGCACCGACCATCCGGGCGGCCTGCAGCACGTTGAGGCCGATGCCGCCGAGGCCGAACACCACCACGTTGGCGCCGGGCCAGACCTTGGCGGTGTAGATCACCGCGCCGATGCCCGTGGTCACGCCGCAGCCGATGTAGCAGATCTTGTCGAAGGGGGCGTCTTCGCGGATCTTGGCGAGCGCGATGGCCGGCAGGACCGTGAAGTTCGAGAAGGTCGAGCAGCCCATGTAGTGGAACACGGTGTTCGACCCGCCGGGATTGCCGCCGGTGGAGACGCAGGAGAAGCGGCTGGTGCCGTCCGGCATGACGCCCTGGCCCTGGGTCGCCCGGATCGCGGTGCACAGGTTGGTGCGCTGCGAGAGGCAGGACTTACAGTTGCGGCATTCCGGCGTGTAGAGCGGGATGACGTGGTCGCCGGGCTTCAGCGTGGTCACGCCGGCGCCGACCTCGCGAACGATGCCCGCGCCCTCGTGGCCGAGGATCGCCGGGAACTTGCCCTCGGAATCGAGTCCCGAGAGGGTGTAGGCGTCGGTGTGGCAGATGCCGGTGGCCATCAGCTCGACGAGAACCTCGCCGGCCTTGGGCCCTTCGATGTCGATGGTCTCGATGGTGAGAGGCTTCTTGGCTTCCCACGCGACCGCGGCGCGCGTCTTCATCACGTGTTCCTGTTGTTTGGACGATCACGGACGGCGTCGAACGGCCGACTCTTCGGCGCGCCTCGCCCTGGGGCGGCACACCGAACGGTCCGAAAATCTGGGGTGTGTTTGATGGTTCTGGCGCCGAGATGCAACGTTTGCGGTCGCGTTTCGAACACGTCCCCCGCCCGGGCGGTCCGGGGAATGGGTCGCATCCGCACGGCGCGGGCCGCGCGCTAACTCCGGCGCATGGATCGCACCTCTCCCATCAATCGCCCCATGACCCGAGCCGCCGGGCTCGACCGGCTCGCCGCCTTCCTGGCCGGAGCCGGGGCCGATTACGCCGCCTGCCGCAACACCGACCGCGGTCCCGGCCGCGCGCCGACCACCTCGGCCCTCTCACCTTACCTGCGCCGGCGCCTGATCACGGAGGCCGAAGTCGCGGCCGCCGCCGAGAACGCGTTCGGCGATGGCGGCGCCGAGAAGTTCGTGTCCGAGGTGTTCTGGCGGACCTACTTCAAGGGCCATCTGGAGACCCACCCGTCCGCCTGGACGGACTACCACGCCCGGGTTGCTTGCGACCGGGAGCGGCTCGCCGCCGAGCCCGGACTGCGCCGCACCTACGCGATGGCGGTCGAGGGCCGGACCGGGATCGACGGGTTCGACGACTGGGCCCGCGACCTCGTCGAGACCGGCTGGCTGCACAACCACGCTCGGATGTGGTTCGCCTCGATCTGGATCTTCACGCTGCGCCTGCCCTGGGCGCTCGGAGCCGCGTTCTTCATGGACCACCTGGTCGATGGCGATCCGGCGAGCAACACCCTGTCCTGGCGCTGGGTGGCGGGGCTGCACACCCGGGGGAAGCACTATGTCGCCCGTGCCGAGAACATCCGGCGCTACACCGAGGGCCGCTTCGACCCCGTCGGCCTCGACGAGGAGCCGGACGCCCTCGACGAGGCGATGCCGCCCCGCGAGGTCCCGCTGCCCCGGGCCGAGACCGTGCCGGCAGGCGACATCGCGCTGCTGCTGCATCTCGACGACCTGCACCCGGAGAGCCTGCCGCTGAGGGACTCCCGGGTGGTTCGCGTCGGCGGCCTGCTGGTCCATGCCCCCGGGGCCTCCGAGCGGGTCCGGGCAGCCGACGCCGAGGCGATGGCCGATGCGCTGCAACGCTCCGCGGCGCAGTTCGGCTGCGAAGCGGGCCCGGTCGAGGCAGGCTGGTCCGGGGATCGTCCGGTCGTCACCGCCTGGGCTCCGGTGGGCCCGTCGGCCGATGCCCTGCCGGAGGATTGCATCCGGGTTCGCCGTGCATGGGACGAGACCGCCTGGCCGCGATCCACGCGCGGCTATTCCCGCCTGCGCTCGGTGATTCCCGCGGTCCTGACAGCATGAGGTCCCGGACCCGTCCGCCGCCGACTGTCCGCGCCGCGCTGATTTGAATCGTCGCGGTTCCGGGTCTTCCGGCCCCGGTCTTCATGGCGACCGACCCGGCAGATACGGTATGGAGCCGCCGGACGGCCTGACCGTTGGGAGACCGACGGCCAGGTCTGGCGACGCGGGGGCGGGATTTCGCTGCATGGATGTCGAACACGACGCGCTGCGTCGGCGCCTTCAGGAGGCCGAGGCCGAAATCGAGCGTTTGCGGGCGTACAACGCGAGCGCCGTGCATGCGCCGAGCGGCAACGAGCGCACGTCGGCGGCCGGGATCGACCTCCTGTTCACGGCGGCGGAGAAGACCCGCATGCCGCAGATCGTCACCGATCCCAACCTGCCCGACAATCCCATCGTCTTCGCCAACCGCGCCTTCCAGGAGCTGTGCGGCTACGGCGCGGAGGACCTGATCGGCCGCAACTGCCGGTTCCTCCAGGGGCCCGGGACGGATCCCGCCGACGTCGCCAAGGTCCGCGACGCCATTGCGGCCCGCCGCGACGTGGTCGTCGAGATCCTGAACTATCACCGCGACGGCAGGCCGTTCCGCAACGAACTCTACGTCAGCCCGGTCTTCGATGCGGACGGGCAGCTGCGCTACTTCTTCGCCAGCCAGCTGGACGTTACCCGCTTCCGCACCGAGGAGGAGCGCCTGGCCGAGAGCGAGGCGCGCTACCAGACCCTGTTCGAGGCCATCGATGCCGGCTTCTGCGTGGTGGAGATGCGGTTCGACGCCGAGGGCCGCGCGGTCGATTACCGCCTGATCGAGGTCAACCCGGCCTTCGAGCGCCATACCGGCCTGCGAAACGCGGCGGGGCGCTGGGTCAGCGAACTCGTTCCCGATCTCGAACCGTCCTGGTTCGAGACCTACGGTGCGGTCGCCATGACCGGGCGCTCGGTGCGCTTCGAGAGCGCCGCCGTGTCGATGGGGCGCTGGTTCGACGTCCATGCCCTGCGCGTCGGCGAGCCGGCGCGGCGGCGTGTCGCGATCCTGTTCAACGACATCACCGACCGGCGCCGCCTCGAGGATCACCTGGAGACCGCCGCCCGCGAGCGGACCGACGAGCGCGACACCCTGTGGCGGGCGAGCCGCGACCTGTTCGTGGTCTGCGGCTTCGACGGCGTGTACCGGGCGGTGAACCCGGCCTGGACCGCGACCCTCGGCTGGACCTCCGAGGATCTGGTCGGCGCCCGGTTCGACGCGTTCGTACACCCGGACGACCGGACGCTCGCGGAACAGGCGCTGGAGCGGGTGATTGCCGTCGGCGACGTCGACGACGTCGATGTCCGGTTCAGGACGCGCGACGGCGCCTATCGCTGGATCTCGTGGAACGTGGTCCCGCGCGGCGACCACTTCTACGCGGCGGGTCGGGACGTCACCGAGCGCAAAGCCCTCGAGGAGCAGCTCCGCCAATCCCAGAAGCTGGAGGCGGTGGGCCAGCTCACCGGCGGGGTGGCACACGACTTCAACAACCTGCTCACCGTGATCAAGTCGTCGACCGACCTGCTCAAGCGCCCGAACCTCCCCGAGGAGCGCCGCACCCGGTACGTCGACGCCATCTCGGACACCGTCGCCCGCGCCGCCAAGCTGACGGGCCAATTGCTGGCCTTCGCCCGGCGCCAGGCGCTCCAGCCCGAGGTGTTCGACGTCGGCCGCGGCGTGGCTTCGGTCTCCGACATGGTACGGACCCTGACGGGGGCGCGCATCCACGTCGACATGCAGGTCGTGCCCCTGCGGGACGCGGCGGGGCTGGAGAGCCCGTGCCTGATCGACGCCGATCCGAGCCAGTTCGATACGGCTCTGGTGAACATGGTGGTCAACGCGCGCGACGCCATGGCGGGCGAGGGCCGGATCACCATCCGGGTGCAGCCCGTGAATCGCGTCCCGGCCGTGCGGGCCCACCCGGCGATACAGGGGGATTTCGTCGCGGTCTCGGTGACCGATACCGGCACCGGCATCGCCCCCGGTGACCTGGAGCGGATCTTCGAGCCGTTCTTCACGACCAAGGGGGTGGGGCAGGGCACCGGTCTGGGCCTCAGCCAGGTGTTCGGCTTCGCCAAACAGTCCGGTGGCGAGGTCGTCGCCGAGAGCCGCCTGGGCGCGGGCAGCACCTTCACCCTGTATCTCCCGCGGGCGGTGGCTGCGGCTGTCCCGGAGGCCGAGGCGCCCGAGCCCGCGGCCCTGGCCGACGGCCACGGCACCTGCGTCCTCCTGGTCGAGGACAACCTCGAGGTCGGCGCGTTCGCCGCGCAGGCCCTGCAGGAACTGGGCTACAGCACGGTCTGGGCGACGGACGCGGAAAAGGCGCTACGCGAGTTCGAGCGTGTCCCGTTCCGCTTCGAGGTCGTGTTCTCGGACGTGGTGATGCCCGGCATGAACGGGGTCGAGCTGGCCCACGAGATCCGCCGCCGGCAATCCGACCTCCCGGTCGTCCTGGCGTCGGGCTACAGCGACGTGCTTGCAGCGCACGGCACCCACGGCTTCGAGCTGCTGCGCAAGCCGTACTCGGTCACCGACCTGTCGCGCATCCTGCGGCGCGCCGTCGAACGGGCACGGTCGCCGGCCCGGCGCTGACGGACGGGATCTCCCGCAGGCTGCGCGCGCAGGGAAGGGCACACTCCCCGCGGTGTGGGCGGCCTGAACTGAACCAGCGCCGGGACTGGCATCCGGGCGCCGAGGCCAACCCGCGATGAGATCGCCACGGCGGAGATTGATCGGAAAGGCCAAGCGTTCAGCTCACCGGCCTCTGGCCGGCCAACTGCGCTAATTGGCACGTCACCAGTACGCGGACGTACGGCAGCCGGGCTTTAACCCCAGGCAAACCGACACGTTACGCTGACGCCCTAAAGCATTGAGGAGATTGGCGCACCCGACACGATTCGAACGTGTGACCTTTGCCTTCGGAGTGTACGACACACAGTTTTACTGGCGGTCTCAAGCGTTCAAGAATAATGCGCCGGGCGGCGGCAGTCGTTACCAAGGTCTTGTTCCGCAAGGGAAACGGCGCTCACCGCCGTTTCACGGGCCGGAACGCTCACTTCGGCCGTCGCCGGACCACGCGTCCGCCGCTCGGCACACCTTTGGCACACCTCCCGCGAAGCACACGAATCCCATGCCCACCCCCCGCACCTCCGCCCGGACGCACCAGCGCGATCAGCGACGCGACACCTACGACAGCTACGGGCGCCTCGACCTCGGACACGGCGTCACGCTCTATCGGCATCCGCGCTCGCAGAACATCTACGCCGATTACCGCTTTGGCCCCAACGATCGTGTGCGAGAATCGACCAAGACGACGGACCTCGCGATGGCGGAGACGGTCGCGAATCGCCGCCGCAAGGTGCTTGAAACCCGCAAGAAGGCCGGACAGCCCATCTCCTTGAACGGACCGAGCGTGGGTGACATCCTTGAGCGCTGTCTTGAGGACCTCGTTCGTCGATTCGACGCCGGGGTGCGGAAGCTCGGGCCGGAGATCTCGGTCATGCGCCGTAACTTCCTCCCGTTCTGGCGGCAGGTGCCGGTGGCGGATCTCGGTCGGCAGCAGTTCTACGCTTGGGAACGCTGGCGTCTGGAGCAGAACGGGGAGGGGGCTGCCGTCGCGCCGTATCGGCGCGGGGATCAGACGGTGTCGGTTGGACGCCGCCTTCAACCGCCCGCTGCCACGACCCTGCGGCGCGAGAAGCAGTATTTCGTGAAGGCCCTGGCTTGGGCGAGCGACCGGCCCACGCCCCTCGTCAGCGACGAGGTCGTTCACGAACTCCGCCATCTGCCTCGTCCGCGCGAGACCAAAAAGCAGCGGGCCGCCGAGGATCGGCGCGACGCGCTCTCGCGCGAGCAGGTCGCCGCACTCTTGGAAGAGTTCGTGCGCATCGAGGCCACCGAACGTGCCCGTGTCAGGAAGCTGGGGGAGGGGGGGCGGCGCAGGAACTTCGACCGGCGCTTGATGGCGTTGCACGTCCGGTTGCTGCTGTGCTCCGGCATGCGCCCCGGCGTCGAGATTCTTGAACTGACCTGGGATCGCATCCGACAGGTCTGCAACGAGCATGGCGAGGACATCGTCGTCATCGACCCTTGCGGCGATGGCAAGACCGGCCCGCGGATCGTGAACTGCGATCCTGAGGCCATCGATGTGCTCTTCGACCTGCGCGCGCTCCTGACGGAATTCGGCTTCCCGACCGCGGGACGCACGACCCTCTGGCCCTCGCGTCGCGGTGGCGTCGTGCGGGACATGGGCACCAGCTTCAAATCGACCCTTCGGCGACTCGGTTTCCAGGCGACGGCCTCCGGCGAGGCCCTCTATATTTGTCGCCACACTTATCTGACCGAGCGGTTGCGGCGGGGTGTCACCTCGGACATCTTGGCGATCAATTGCGGCACCTCCGTCGAGATGATCACCCGCCATTACAACCACCTTCGGGCGGAACACATCAGGGCTGCACTCCGGCCCGTGGATGCAGGGAGTCCGCTGCGTCTCAGGTCCAGCCAGTCGGCCCGCACGAACGCCCCGAAGATCGGCATTGATTCGAACGGGCAGGCGCTCGTCCTGCGCTGAGAGGTTCAAGAGCGCGAAGTTTACTCGACCAGACAGCGGACGCTGGAGATGCCGCTGTGTGGCCGAGGCGAGGCCATCCGAGTAACGGTGCCTATGAGGTCGCGACGGAAACCGTCTAGACGCATTACGTCATCGGAACATCCGCGCCCAACTCGAACCGCGGGAAGCCTCTGACGAACGATCCTGGGCACAGCAAACGATTTTGACGGAAAGCACACTCGCCGAGATCGCACGAAGCGGATCAAGGCTGGGCACGTGATGTAAGAGATCTCAGTCGGCGACGACTACGGGCTGAACTCGATGCTTCGTCACTATAAAATCGTCGGCTGTCACTCGCCGGGGCACCCGCCGTTCATCGAGATCGACGACGCCAAGAGACTGAAGGCCGCCACCGAGGACCTCATTGAGAAGTTCTACCTCGACGCCGAAGAAGCCGCGGCGCTACGCGACCACCGTCAAATGAGAACAGGCCCAGCGTGATCGACCTCGTACGGACTTGATGGGCTTACACGTGAAACAAGGCGGATGACCGAATCGGTCGTCGATATCTGGTGATCCGTCTCCAAGCTATCCATCCGGCCTGGGAAGCCGCGAACGGCTTAAAGAAGCGTGACCCATGGCCCGACTCTACGAGATCATCAGCGGGCTGTTGTGTCACCCGGTCTTCGAAATTGTGTACTGCACCGCCGGGTATGAGGCGGCCGTTCAGGCGCTCACCGATCGTTACAGCCTGGACGACGGAGAGATCCGATCGTTGCGCGACATCGTCGAGAGGACGATCAAGCGGACGTAGTTGAAACTTGACGCCCGGCTTCGCCCGCACAGAATGGTTTCAAGATGGTCCGCTTCGAGCAGGCAAACCGGCCAAAGCGGACACGCTGAAACTGCGATTGAGGGGCTAGATCTGTCGCATCCCACCATCGACGCACAGTTCGGCCCCCGCGACAAAGCTCGCCTCGTCGCTCAGAAGGAACAGTGTGGCCGCCGCCACCTCCTCGGGACGCGCCATGCGGCCGAGCGGGATTGGCGCGATCAGTGCGGCCCTCTGCTCCTCAGGCACGCTGGCCATCATGGCGGTGTCAGTTGGGCCGGGGGCCACCACGTTCACGCGGATACCCTGCGGAGCCAGTTCTGCTGTCCATGTGCGCGCGTAAGAGCGCAGCGCCGCCTTCGTCGCGCAATAGGTCCCGTAGGGCGTGATGCCTGCGGCATCGGCGATCGACCCCATCAGCACGACCGAGCCACCCCGTCCCATCGCACTCAACGCCGCTTGCAACCCGAAGACGGCCCCACGGACGTTGACCGCAAAGTGCCGGTCGAAATGCTCGGGCGTCCCGTCGCGCAGGGTCGCCGGTTCCGAGATGCCCGCGTTGAGGACCAGCGCATCGATCCGGCCATGTGTCTCCCGCACCGTCGCCACGACGTGGTGCAAATCTTCCTGTAGGGCCGCATCCGCGACGAGACCCCGCGCACCGCGCCCGATCCTCGCGGCGGCTGCCTCGACCTCGTCTGCTCGCCGTCCGGTGAAGACGACCGACGCGCCCTCGACCGCCAGCCTCTCGGCGACCGCAAGGCCGATGCCCTTCGCCCCGCCGACCACGAGCGCAACCTTGTCCACCATGCGAGCCATCGCGGCATCCCTTCATCTGCAACGGCGCATGAGATACACGGCATATATCTGCTATCAAGAACGCACTTAGGTTAGCCTAGATATGACCGATGATACTGATCTCGATATCCTATCCGCGTGCGCGCTCGCCGACATGGCGCAGGTCCGCCCGGTGCTGGATAAGATCGCCGACAAGTGGACGATCCTAATCCTCACGGTGCTCTGCCCGCGACCGGCACGGTTCAACGCGATCAAGCGGCGGCTCGACGGCATCACGCACAAGGCGCTGGCGGACGCGCTGAAGCGGCTGGAGCGCAACGGTATGGTGACCCGGACAGTGCTGCCGACCGCGCCCATAGGCGTCGAGTATGCGATCACCCCGCTTGGCCATTCCCTGCGCCAACCCTTCGAGGCGCTCTGCGCGTGGGCACTCGACAATGGCGCGGCGATTGAGGCGGCCAATCGCGAGCATGACAGCCTTAAAACAAGGCCGTGAGAGCGCGTCCGCTTTCGGTTCGCCAGATGGTGAACCGCTATGTCTTATCCGTGTCGAACCGGTCCCTCATGCCGGGTAACAAGCGTTGGGGCTCGCTTTGTACTCTCAGCGAAAGGCCATATCGCCGACCCGATCTCGCGGTCCCCGCAGTCCGCCCCCGCCAGCCCTAACTTATGAGATCGCCCCAGCCGATCACCTCTGGTTGCCATCCGCGGAACCTGGAGAACCGGATGCACTGGGACGCCTACGAGCGGGTGATCAAGAAAATCACTTTGCCCCTCCATGAGGACCACGTCTTCTACGACCGGGGCCTGTTGTGGGGGAACGAGGCCGGGGTCCAGGCAGTCATCGAGACCCACGAACTCGATCTCCAGGAAGCCGCCGTCGTCCGTGAACTCGCGACCCGTATCCCCCTTGGGTGGCGAATTCGGCGGCGCCCGAGACGACCGACACGCCGGGCGGCGTCATCGTGATGATCTACTACGTCGGGTCCCGCGACGGGATCGACAACCCCATATCGGCGCCCGCAGACGCGGCCGTTTCGAAGAGAAGTCCGAACTGGAGACGCCGGGCCTCCGTCAGATCAGGCACGCGATCTTCCCGCTGGTGGCGATCTTCATCGGCGCACGAGCCCGGTGCCGAGCACGCAAGCGGGATCACAACCTTCTTCTATTGGCGATCTTCCACCACGCCCGGTGCTCTTCGATCCACTCGATAACGTGCCGATCTCTCTTATGTCTTCAACGGGTTCGAGACCAGTCGGCGTGGGTGAACTCGCGCACGTTCGTCCACCCGAGCCAACATCGAGCATAGGATCAAGGACTACGCCTCCTGAAGGAAGCCGCCACAGTCCGAGAACTTGGATCCAGGATATGGACGACGTAGACTTCCAGTCACCGCCGGAAATCACGAACGCCACCGTCATCTACCTCAACACCGACCTGATGCGCTGGGACGCACGATTGCTGCCGGTCATCGTCTTCCGAGACGAGTGGTAGACCGCGAAGAGCCATGCGCTGATGGTCTGTGATCGATCGTTAAGACGAACGACGAGGACGACCCCGAGGGCGGATGTCGATCCCCGCTGCCTCCTTGTCCGCCTTCGCCTGGGCGCGGCGGTTCCGGCCGCGCTCAGCCTCCTGGGCCTTCAGGCGAACTGCGCGCTCGGCCGCGGTCTCGACAGCGATGCTGATGGCCGCCGCGTTCTTCCCACGCTGGGAAGTTTTCTGCGGGCGCTCGACCGCCATGATGCCTGCCTCGTAGATCGGCACGAGGTCCACGTCGTCGAAGCCGTCCGCAGTCAGCCGGTCTCGCAGGCGCTTGGCCTGATCGATGTCGTAGACGAAGGCGTCGTAGGCACCCGCATATCCCGGATCCCGGAGGGCGCCGCGGCAGATAAACTGGTACAGATCCTCGCCTTCGCGAGCGTCACGGACGGTGTCACGGTCGAGGTCGAGGGCTTCGATGATGGCCTCGTCGTCCGGCGTCGCCTTGGCGCTGTAGACTATCGCGCAGGACGTGTGATGGCGCAGGCCGTTGGTGCCTGCCAGCTTCGGGCTGCACTCGTCCCCGCCGACGCGGGCGGTGAAGAAGGGGACGATGTCGGCGTTCGCCGCCCAGAAGCCGTCGAACCTACTGGCCTCCAGGTGACGGGAGATCGCCACGAGGCAGGCGCTCCCCGCCTTCGTCTTCCACCATGCCGTCGAGCCGGGGTGCAGCGTGTAGTAGTGGACCTGGATCCGCGGCTGGCCAGTGCGCGCCCCGCCGACACGAATCGTCTCGACACGAACCTCGCCCGCGCGCCGCAGCGCATGATCGGCGAGGCTGCCAGGGTATCCAGCCGCGGCCAAGGTGACGGAGGCGGCAGCGCCGAGCGCGGCCAGCGACCAGATCGACCGCCACCGCACCGGAGGCGCTCCAGGCACGCCCGCATCCTCCCACGCTCCGATATCGACTTCGACGACCCGGCCGCCGGATCCAGCGAGACGGTGGAATTCGGCGAGCTTCTGGGCGCCGACATCACCACGGATCTGGTCCAGACTGATCGGCTCCGCGTCCGGCCGCAGGTTAACCCGGAACCACCCGGCCTTGCGGCTGGGGGTGAGAGTGTAGCGCTCCCGCATCGCGGGCCACGAGGTCGCAAGCCCGATGGTCCCAGACGGCGTCGCCGCCTCGGGGTTCTCGTCCCACCGGACGTTCAGCCCCTCGAAATCGGTCGAGTACAGGCCCATCGCCGCCTGATGCGTGGTGACGATCACGGTATGAGGATCGACGACTGCCTCGATGGTGTCCCGCAGATGGCCGACGACCTTGCGCTTCACACCAGACATCCGGGAGTGAACCGGCACGATCGTCGGGGACCGCCCCGCCGCGGTCGCCTTCATCTTGAGCCGCGCGATCTGCTCCTTGATGAGGTCGATCCGGGGGACGACGAACAGGTAGACCGCGGGCGTGGTCGCCATCTCCTCGATGATCGCCTCCGACTTGCCGCCTCCCGGCGCGCTGGCGAGGAGGGTGACAGTAGTGTGGCCCGCAATTTCGGGCTGCGTCGTACAATTAAAATCCGTCCGGAGCATTCTTAAGAAAACCAATCTGTAATTTCTGGACTGAAATTACGTCTGGCGGCACCTGACGAGGTAATTAAAAGATATCTTGACTTAGCTACATGAATTGCCTTGCGAGAACTCGCGCCGTTGCTTCCGGGTGCGGGCGCCCGCCCGTGCCCGAGGTAGACGAGCGCGAACAGTGGCGGGCGAGGCCCGCCCTGTCACACCAGGTGGAGATCGTGAGGGATCAATCCCGAAGCGGCGCAGCCCGCGCCGCGCCAGGATCTCAAGCCACTTCGCGCACCTCGACCGGGGCTGACGCCCCACTCGCTGTGCACTCGCGGCTCGGCCTGGAGGTCTGGGTCTCGATGGACAACCAGGTCTCGATCAACACCACAGGTCCCTCGATCTCGGCCCCTCGCCCCTCGTCGAGTTCTGTTCCTTGGTTCGACGCGCCGCAGACGCGGTCAGGCATGCGATGGATCCAGTTTCAGGCGCGAACCCCCAGAAAATCCTTGCCTATCCCATTAACTGGGGGTACAGTTATTCATGCGGATCGAGTGGGACGAGGCGAAGCGGCAGCAGAACCTTCTCCCGGAGCCAGACGGGCACGGCCTCGACTTCGCCGACGCCCGCGACCGGTTCGATTTCGACGCCGCCGTGGTCGTGCCGACCTATCCCGGCCGGGACGGGCGCCCACGGTTCATCGCGATCGGCTGGTTCGACGATCATCTGCGGTCCCTGGTCTTCTCCCCGCTGGGCGCGGAGGCCCTGTCGATCATCAGCTTCCGCCCGGCCAGCCGGAGAGAAAGGAAGATCCATGATAAAGCGTAGGGCAGGCCCGATCAGCGATGCCGAGGAGGCGCGGATCCAGGCGATGATCGCCCGCGACCCCGACGCGCCCGAGGTGACGGACGAGCAGGCTGCGCAGGCACGCCCCTTCGCCGAGGCGTTCCCCGAGATGCTCGCCGCGATCAAACGAAGCCGCGGGCGACCACCGGCCGACACCCGCAAGGTCGCAATCAAGCTCCGGCTGGATCCCGAGACTGTCGAGGCGTTCCGGGCGACCGGACCGGGCTGGCAGACCCGGATGAACGAGATTCTGGGCAACGCCGCGAGGGCTGGGCTCAACAAGTCGGACGCCGCCTAACAACGAAGGGGCGGACGGATGCTCGTCGTGGACGAAACGCAGGCTGATCTCGCCGCCCTGATCCTGGCCGATTTCGGGAAGTTGCGGGCGCCCTCTACACCCGGCCGCGATCTCGTAGACTGGCTGCACTACCGCGCGCCGCGTCGTCGGCCGCACCCGCCAAGTCGTCCGATCGAACGAGGTCGAGGCCCACCGAGCCACCTATCCGGCGATCGACGAGATTGCACACCACCTCGCCCATGGCCTCGATGTGTCGCCGTGGCTCAGCGACTCCATCCGCACCAAGCCGAGCAACCCGCGCATCGATCTGATGTTCAACCAGTGGCAGGTGAACCATTTCCACCTCGGTCCCTGGCTGGACAACCCACGGCGCGTAGATCGCACCGGACCCGTACTGTTCGCCCACATCGCCGCCGACAGGGCGATCCTCCTGGACGTTCAACCGCACGAGGCGTGGACACAGACCAACCTGCTCCGGATCCTCCTGCGCATCGATCCGACCACGATGCAGGATGTCGGCCCCGCAAGCTCGCCGCCCCTGACCGATGCCGATCATTGGGTCCTGCGGAAGAAGAAGCACACCAACGCTGCGGTTCAGATCGACGGGCGCTCCTATAACCCGCCCGGCTGGGCCATCATGAGTTCCGGTGACAGCCTGCGCTTCCGCGTCCTGGCCGACTACCTCGCACACCTGATCGGCAAGGTGCTCCATGAGATTAGGACGAACACGCTGCCGCCGGACCAGATGCGGAACCTCGCCGGTCAGATTGGCGTGCCGGTGCGCCTCGGAGTACGCCTCGAAGAAGGGGTTCTGATCCTCTACGACAGGAACCGTGGGTTCGATCTCGCGGCGCCCAACATGGTTCTGGCGTGACCGGCACCGAACTCCTCGACGAGGCGCGGCGGTTGGGGCTCATGGGCGAGTAGGACCGGGTTACGGTCGCTCTACGGCATGGCAGCCGCGATACACCGGGCGATCACGCACCTCGACGGGATCGCCCACGACCTCCCGACCGCACGAAGTCGTCTCGATCTTCTCGCGGACATGGGCGAGATCGAGATGTCGAAGAATGGCCAACAGATACGATCAGAAGCCCCGTGGGCGGCCGTTGGGTCAGGGCTGCCTTCTGATCGCCAAAGCCGGTGAAACCCTCCCCACGCACCGGATTTCGCTCGGTCCGCCCGAGTGGAAGAAGATCACGGGGTCGTCTTCGACGTGCCGATCGGTCAGGACGAGATCGTCGTGACGGAGTAGGGTTTGAAGGACCACCTTGATGCGGAAGACACGGCCGAGAAGACCGAATTCGTTTTTGCCTCAAAGATCGTCTTAAAGAAGCGCATTTCGAAGGGCTTCTAGCGGACACAATCTGACACTTGGCACCCACTCGTGAGATTGGCTTAGGGTGATGAGCCTGCATCGGCAGCGATACACCCAAGCCGCTATTCCGGTAGGCTGAGACCGCCATCGGCCGCGAGGGCAAAGCTTGGGTTCCACGCGACCTCCCACAGGAAGCCATCGAGATCGGCAAAGTGGCCATGATAGCCGCCCCAGACCGCTTCCCGTGCAGGACACGTGACGCATCCCCCCAGCGCCTCCGCTTGGACGAGCACGGTGTCCACCTCGTCCCGGTTTCGCGTATTGTAGGCCAGGGTCAGGCCCTGTGATGGTGCGGTTTGCAAGGGAACCCCGGCATCGGCGACCAAGTCGGCGCGAGGATACAGCGAAAGGCCGATGCCGTTGAGTTGGAAGAAGGCGACGCCTTCAGCCGCGATAATTTTCCTGGGCCATCCCAACCCTTCGTAGAAGGTCGTGGCGCGAACGAGATCGGCGACACCCAGGGTCACGAGACTGAGGCGTGGTTCCATAGCTGCGATCGGCTCAATTACGTGGCTGTTATCAAGGATAACACAGCGTTGGAAGCCCCCCCCTCGCGGTGAGTGCCAAGTGTCTGACTTGGACCACTAGGACGCGGTGTCGAGGAAATCAGACCCAGATCGGGCGATGGTGAAGGCCCGGTCGTCGTCGGCATCGTGACCAACATGTTCTTCGACGAATGGTGCGTGCGGTGATCGGCACGGCGAAGATCATCTCGGGACGCTATGCCGCTTAATCGCGGACTCGCCGCCCACGAACACGGATCAATCTCGCTTGGCCGCCGCTTGTGCGAGGATCAGAATGCGGCGCCGTATCTCTGGATCGCTGATGCGCCGGTAGGCCAGCAGCAGTGCTGCGCAGGCTTCGTCGAGATCAGCCTTTCCGCTGGGAGGGTCGGCTTCAGATCCGACCAGCGGGTCAGACGTGCCGTGCAGCGTGGCCTGCGGTAGTTGCAACACCTCGGCAATGCGCTTCAGCAGTCGCATCTTGCGGGCACGCTCTGCCGCGGCTTGATCCTCCGGGGCGAAGCTGAACGCACGCCCACATCCGTCGTCGTGCTTCGCCATTTCAGTTCCGCCGCCAGTTGCAGGTGCGCAGGATTTAGATACCCTTGTTGCGAAGCGACGCAAGATTATGATGCTGTTCGTTGGTCGAATTGCGAAAGCGTCGGATCGTGCATGCCGCGTAAGTCACCTGAAAGCGCCCTGTGGTCACGCTCTCTGACGCTCGCTGCGCCCAGCATCGGCGTCTGGGAGACTGATCTCGAAGCCGACCTGACGCGTGGTGATGCGGTAGTAGCCCGTCTCTTCGGCTGGTCAGAGGCAGAGGCTGAGGAAGGCGTTCCGATCTCACGCTTTCTGTCGGCCATCCACCCGGATGATCTGGCCCAGGGTCAGGAACGTCGCCGCCGCATACGCGAGGAGGGGGGTGTTTTCGTCTGGGAGCACCGCGTCGTACCAGCGCCGGGGGTCGTGCGCTGGGTGCTGGCACGCGGTCAGTTCTGGCGAGATGCGAATGGCCGGATGTTCGGGCGGGGCATCGTCATCGACGTAACCGACAGCCGACGTGACGGGCACACTGACGGGCCAGCCCGGTTCCTAACCACCCCCGAGGTATCTGGTCCGCTCCTGGAGTCCATAGCCGAGCGCGCTCTGGAGATTGAGGAGATGGGTCGTGGCCTTGATGACGAAACCGCGAGGCAGGTTCGCCCTTTGATCGAGGGTCTGCTGTACGAGCTTGGTCGGCAAATCTCTGCATCACTGGCAGAGGACCCGACACCCGAGCGGCCGTCAGACCAAACGATGCACTGAGCGATACACGACACCAACGGCGATATGCGAGCGGTGCTGCCCTTTGCTTATCGACACCTTTGCCCGAAGATACGAGCGGGTCGGGCCTGCGGACCAGGGTTTTGCCTCAGCCGCGATCAGCCGTCTCCCGCACCAGAATTAGAAGCTGACGCGGCTTAAGCGGGGTCCTGGATGCACCTGAATGGATGCAGGAGCAGCACGCACTCGTCCTCGACGCCACAAGGAGCATCGGGCAGGCCCGCAATGCCTACTGTGTCCTGCGGAGCATGCCGCGCGGAGTGTTGCTTTCTCGGGTTCCAGCGATGCGGCGTCGTATCGCAGCATAGAAAATCCTTGGACCTCTCGAAGGTCGCAGTGAGGACGCCTGCGGCCAGTGAATCCGCAATCTACGACGACCTTCGTCGTGGAAGAACTCCATCAAAAATTACGTTTACCCTCAAAGGCATCATCGCGTTGTGCCATCCGAGTTGCCCCCTCTCTACGCCGCCTGGAAGACCGGTGCGGACGAGGAAGACGCGGCGGATCTCAGGGGTTAGTCAGGTAATCCGCTTGAAGCCGCATCAACCTGCGACTGCCTCCGTACATTTCGTCACGTTCTCGTGACCAGATCAGCCAATTCAGGTTTTTCTGAAGGGGCGCACCTGGGATGGCGCCGATGCCGCTGTTTTTCTTCGATTTGCGGTCGCGACGTGGGCTGATGCCTGACGACACTGGGCTTGAGTTCGCGAGCGCTGAGATCGCGTATATCGAGGCTTGCAGAGCCATCCCTGAATTAACGACCGAACTCGTGCACGCGGGCGGTATTCCCCAGGGCTACGCTTTCGAGATTGCGGATGAGGCAGGGCGCATCCTGTGGCGGATCCCGTTCAGCGAGATCCTTGGCAGGAAGGCTGGGCTGTGACCTCACCGTGGCTGCGCGAGCAGATCGACACGCATCAGCCATTCTTAAAGAGCCAACTGCCAAAGCCGGTATCAAGCGGGCGGCGATCAAATGCGCGATCCTGGTCGCGCACCCGGTGAGGGAGTGAGCGAGCTTACGACCATGACCACCAATGGCAGGCACTGGTTCTACGATAGCAGGCTGATGGTCTGCTCGTTCTGCCTGCTGTCGGTCGTTGCGATCTTCTGGCAAGTGAGCAGGTTCGAAGGCTTTCAGCCTATCTTCTCCTGCGCCAGCGCGAAAGACGTTGATCGCTTGCTGCTCTCGTCGGGGGTGGACGCCTGCATGAGCAGTGCGCGCTCTCAGGTCGAGACAGAGCGGTGCATGCGGACCGTCTATGTGCTGGCCTGCATGAAGGAACAGTGGCGTTAGAGGAGGAGATCCGGCAGCGCGACAGAGATAAGACCTCTGCGCCAAACGACGATTATTCGCCCTTCGCCTTGAACGCCCAGACCGGCACGCCCCAGACCTGACCCATTTTATCGCGGCGCTTCGACCTCGTTCGAACGCCACCCAGTGCGGCTCGACGGGCTGAGCGCGGTCGCCGGTAATCCGCACGGCGAAGAACTGCGTGCAGATGCGCTCAGAGCCGGATCGTCGTCGGCACCGTGACCGACATGTTCTTCGACGAATGGTGGCGTGCGGCGCGGCTCGATGAAGATCATCCCCGGACGCTGCGCCGTTTCGTGGGGCGGTTGATACGGGTAGGTCGGGGGCAACAGCGTTGAAGGCGGCGATCTTGCCAGCGTTCGTCGGCTGCCGACTAGCCGGACGCGAAAAGCCCCACCGCGTGTTGAGATCACGGCGGGGCTTCCCGAGAGCGAATGGAGGTCGCGCCCCATCCTGTCCGCAGGATGACCCAACATGGTTAGCGAAGGATTAACGGCGGGCACAGTTTGAACGGTCTGGGTCACCGCAACAGAGGACGATAGGGCCGCAACATCACTTCCACGCCCAGCGGAACATCCTTCAGCGTGATCGTTCGTGGCCCGAGGCGGGCGCTTTCACCGATCCTGACGGAGCCAAGCACGATCGCTCCGGCCTCCCGCACTACCCCATCGCCGAGCACCGGAAGACCGGGACCACCGCCGATGTCTCCATCCGGCTCCTCCATCAGTCTGCCAATCGATCCATGCAGACCGAAGGCTACATCCTTTCCAACGGCTCCGGCGATTACCGCACCGTTTGGATACGATAGGAAAAACCCTCCGGCGATCCGGCTCGATGGCGGGATATCTGCGCCTGTCCACCAGCTATTGACGAGCCACAGCAGCCACGCCGCCATGCGCCAGCCACGCTCTTGGAAATAGCGCGACAGCCGATACAGAAGGATTGCGTGGTAGCTGCGTCGCAGCCGAGCCGTCGCCACGTCGTCGCCAGTGCTCCCGATCAGCGGCGAGCGCGGCTTTCATGGCCGCCCAGGCTGGAAGTGGGTCAAGCACGTGAACGGGAGCGATATCTCGTTCCGTACCCATGGCGGGCGACTGAGTCATGTGCGGCTACACACCCGTAAGGAAGGCAGATATTACAATCAAGAGTTGATTTTAGATAGCGTCCCGGATGTTCTCGTTCCTTGCGACCGGAACTCATACCACCCCTCAGCGAGATGCCCGTCCGCAGCATTCTCATCCTTGCACACCGAAGGTCGCACACGCGACCGTAACCGGATCTTAGAACACCAATCACTATCTCTGGTTGTGTTGAAGCGGCAGGGCAATCGGATGCAGAGCCCGGTGAAACATCAGCATGCCTGCGCTCGAACGAACCAGCGGGATCGGGTTGCCATGAATGTCCGAGCCGCCGTGTTGCGACGCTTCACCCGAGAGCGGCGCGGCAGTGTGGCCATCCTGTTCGCCCTCGGCGCCGTCATGCTGATGAGCGTGGCCAGCATCGGCATCGACCTCGGCGTCGTGTTCCAGGCCCGTCGCAAGGCACAGGGCGCCGTCGATATGGCCGCCATGCTCGCTGCCGTGAATCCCGCTCAAGCCGACGCGCTCGCCCGGCGCTCGCTCAGCGACAACGGCTACGGCGCCACCAGCCCGGTCACAGTCAGCGCGGGCGCCTACGCCGCCAACGCACAGGTGGCGGCCGCCAACCGCTTCCAAGGCGGCGTCTCACCCACGAACGCGGTACGCGTCGCCCTCCAAACCTCGGTGCAGACGCACTTCGCGCGCCTCATCGGGCTTCCTCCGGTCGTCCCCCTGCGTGTTACTGGAACCGCTGCTCAAGCGCAGTTCGCTGCCTTCTCCATCGGCTCGGGTACGGCAGCCCTCGATGGCGGCATCGCCAACGCGCTGCTCGGTGCCCTACTCGGCACGAAGCTCTCGCTCAGCGTCATGGACTACACAGCCCTGGCGGGCGGGCGCGTGGACGCCTTCCGCTTCCTCGACGCTCTCTCGACCAGCCTCAACCTCCAGGCAGCGAGCTACACCGACATCCTCAAGGCGAACGCCAGCATCGGGCAGATCATCCCCGCCTTGCAGGTAGCTGCCCAGGGCGAACTGAACGCCGCCCCCGTCCTGAGCGCCCTCGGGAGCCTGTTGGGCAACTTGACCGGTTCGTCGGGCGCGAGCACGACGGTGCCGGTCTCCTCGGTGGTGGACCTTGGCGACTCTGCCGCGCTGAACCCGACGCGCGGCACCACGGGGCCGAAGGTCGGGCTGCTCGACCTGATCACCGATGCGGCAGCCGTCGCCAACGGTCAGAAGCAGATCTCCCTCGACCTCGGTGCTAACATCACGGGCCTGCTGTCCTCGCGCGTGACCGTGGCGGTGGGCGAGCGGCGTCAGAGTTCAAGCTGGGCGCAGCCGGGCACCAGCAATGCCACCATCCACACGGCCCAGACCCGGCTGCTGATCGAGGTGACCATCGCCGCGCCGCTCGGACTGGGCAGCATCTACCTACCGGTCTACGCCGAGATCGCTCCGGCCACGGCTACGCTGAAGTCGGTGACCTGTCCCTGGTCAGATCCGAGTCAGCGTAAGGTCGTCATTGAAGCCCAGCCGGGTCTTCTCACCCTGGCTGTCGCCAAGGTCTCCCGCTCGGCCATCGCGGTCGGAGCCGCCACGCCGGACTTGACCCAGCCCGCTCCGCTCCTCAACCTGCCGCTCATCTGGGTTACGGCGCTGGCACGAACTATCGTCGCACCTCCCAGCCCTCAAACGCTGACCTTCTCGAACAGCGACATCACCCGGCAGGTCAGCCGCACCGTCACCAGCACGGGCCTCACCTCGTCCCTCACCGGCAGCCTGATCCAGAGCCTGAAGATCAGCATCGATGGTCTGGACTTGGGGCTTCTGGGTCTACTGAAGCCGCTGCTCATGCCCGTACTCTCGCTCGTCACCCCGAGCTTGGACCTGATCCTCGACAACGTGCTCCGGCTGCTCGGCGTGCGGCTGGGCTATGCCGAGATCACAGTCGATGGCACCCGCTGCGATCAGGCCGTGCTGGTCCAGTAAGGCCACCGCTTCTCTCGGCCGCATAGTGCCTCCGGGCGCGGCTGACTGATGATGAAGACCGAGCCGTCAGGGCCAAGCTTACTTTCGGTCTGAGAGCGTCGTTTGTACCGCAATGGGCTCGCATGAGACAAACAAGCTGACGAACCAGAATAGCGTCATCGCTGCGATAGCCGCGGCACTCCCGAACAGGGGGCTGATGAGCAGGGCAGCCAACACGCTGTGCTCCCACATCAGGCTGATCGCGATGAGAAAGCCAAGACTCGCCGCGATGGCGACGCGAATGATGCAGCACTCAGACGCTTGCACCCTTACCTCCAATCCATCTGCACAACCCCTAGCTGCATTTCCAGCTTGGCCTTTCAAGGCGGCAAACTGCTGAATGGGGATCGTGTTCGCCGCCCACTCCCCCATCGGCCCATCGCGCGAGCGCCGATCCACAACTTCTGATTTAATTAATCACATTCGCCCTACGCTCCTCTCGTTGCAGGAGCATCGAGAAATGTTTGGTCGCCAAAGCAGAGCCATCGGTGGCGGCTCGCCTGCTGCAAGCACGAACGATGACAAGTTCCGCGCGCTGGATCAGGCCCTGGCCACCATCGAGTTCGCGATGGACGGCACCATCCTCGGCGCCAACCAGAACTTCCTCACCCTCATGGGCTACGAGGCGGCGGAGATCCGAGGCCAGCACCACAGCATCTTCGTCGAGCAGCAAGAAGCGACGACGGAAGCTTACCGCCAGTTCTGGCAAACCTTACGGGATGGGCAGTTCCAGAGCGCCGAGTACAGGCGCATCGCCCGCGATGGACGAGAGGTCTGGATCCAGGCATCGTACAACCCGATCCGAAATCGGCGCGGACGCCTCGTCAGTGTCGTGAAGATCGCCAGCGACGTGACCGCCCAGAAGCTGCGCAACGCCGCGTTCGAGGGAGAGATCGCCGCCATCAACAAGTCGCAGGCCGTCATCCACTTCGCCATGGACGGCACCGTCATCGACGCCAACCCCGCCTTCCTAAGCGCCATGAGCTACCACCTCGACGAGGTGCGGGGCCGACACCATCGCATGTTCGTTGCGGCGGAGACGGCGAACTCCGCCGACTACGAGGCGTTCTGGCAGGCGCTGCGGGTGGGCACATATCAGCAAGGGGAGTTCAAGCGCCTCGCCCGTGACGGTCGAGAGGTCTGGATCCAGGCGAGCTACAATCCGATCTTCGACATGAATGGGCGACCGTTCAAAGTCGTGAAGTACGCCTCCGATGTGACCGCTCAAAAGCTCGCGGCAGCGGAGATTCAAGGGCAGTCCGACGCGATCAGCCGTGCCCAGGCGGTGATCCAGTTCGACCTCGACGGTCAGGTTCTCGACGCGAACGCGAAGTTCTGCGAGGCGGTGGGCTACGGCCTGGACGAGATCCGTGGCCAGCACCACAGCATGTTCGTCGAGCCTGCATTCGCCCAGAGCCGCGAGTACCAGGAGTTCTGGCAGCGTCTGCGCGCGGGCGAGATCATCACGGCGATCTTCGAGCGGGTCGGGCGTGGTGGGCGCCGCGTGTCGATCCAGGCGAGCTATAATCCGATCCTCGACCTGAACGGCAAGCCGTACAAGATCGTGAAGTACGCCACCGACGTGACGCGGAACATGCAGGCGCGCGCCCGCGCGGTGTCGGCGACGCAGGAGACGCTCGGCAACGTGCAGGCGGTGGCGGCGGCGGCGGAGGAGATGAGCGGCTCGATCACCAGCATCGCCGAGACGATGGCGCGCTCGAAGGCGGCGGTCGATCAGATCCACGCACAGGCGCAGAGCGCCGACGACGCGCAGGCGCGGCTGCGGACAGCGGCAGGGTCGATGGATGGAGTGGTGCAGGCGGTGTCTCGGATTGCCGAGCAGATCAACCTGCTGGCACTGAACGCATCGATCGAGGCGGCGCGGGCTGGATCGGCGGGCAAGGGCTTCGCGGTTGTGGCGAGCGAGGTGAAGAGCCTCGCCACGCAGGCTCAGGCGGCCACGGGCCGGATCTCGGGCGAGATCGCGGGCATGCAGACAGTTTCGAAGGAAGTCGGGCAGGCGCTGCTGTCGATCGGCTCAGGCGTGGCGGCGGTACAGGCGTTCGTCACCGCGGCCACGGCTTCGGTCGAGGAGCAGCGGGCGGCGACGCGAGAGATCTCAGGGAGCATGCAGCACGCCGCTTCGGATGTGGGGCTGATCGGAGAGGGCCTCTCCGCCTGGGCATGAGTTCCGGGTAAGGACCGCGTGCGTCGCCTAAGTTGCACCATCGCTCTCGATGTTGGCACAGTGACCATCGAGATCAGTCGCGCTTCGAGCCCGCAGATCAAGCTCGATCTCCTCAGGGCCGAATAGCTGCACCGCCGCGCCGTCTATCCTCAGCGTACTCGGCCTTGGTCCGAGACCGCATGTCCGCTTTGGGACGGTGGGCCGAGATCCGGTTGCCACCATGGTATGGCGTTGAAGGTCATCTACCACGTCGGAAGAGAGCGCCTCAACCACGGCGCCGGAGATCGAGCCGTCGCAGTCCGGCGTCGCATCCTTTTTGGCGAGCAGGCGGCGCATGGCGTCTCGCCATCGTCTCCGAGATCAAGATCGACCTGTCGGCGACGGCGCCGCCGGGACAACCATCATCTCGAAGAACATCACCGTGATCTTCGTCCCACCCGCGATCCGCCCTCCGGAGATATTGTCCGCCTCAAAGAACTTCGCCACGTCGCTCGGCACGAGCGCATCAGCGCTTTACTACGGCAATGATCTCGGACCGCAGCGTGCTCAGCAGGCGGCGGAACTGGTTCGCTCCTTCGAGACGATCGCCGACGCTGAAGAGCGGCAAATCTGCCTGGACTTCGTCCGCTCCGTCGCAGCCCGGCAGCAGCCGACTTCCTGAGCCGTAGTCTTCAATGAGTGTCTTCGGGAACAGGACCGCCGACCCGTTTGGCGAGGAGACGCCCAAGTTCGAAGAGCGTGGCGTCGATCAGCGTCTTCAAGGTCGGCGAGTCTAACCCTTCCGCCAAGGGCCGTACCGCGATCAAAGCATCTGCGATCCGCTCAATGGCCTGCGCTGCTTGATCCGCAGACGTTGGGTCGGCTTGGCGACTCTCGGTGATGTCTGCGGCAAGGCCGATGCAGCGAGGTCCTCGGCCGCCCCGGCCTGCTTCGACTCGACCCCGCGCAGCAATCCAGTGTGTAGCTCCTGCCTTGTCGCACGACCGGAACTCAGCCTCGAAGCGGCCCACAGTATTGTGCGCTTCGTGCACGAGTTGAGCGACGCGCTCTCGATCCTCAGGATGCACGCCCTCCAGGAAGGCTGAGATGGGGACTCCGGCGAAGACCTGTTCCTCGTTAAGAGCCAAAAGACGGGGGAGCGCACCTGTAAATTCGACCGTTTGAGCGTCGATGTCCGTCTCCCATGTGCCGACGTAACCTGAGGCAGCGAGGGCGGACTGAAGCGGTAATGGCATCGGTGATCTCCGAAATCAGGTCTCCTGGGGACGTGCGTGTCGCTGTAACATATGATGCGCGTATTAGCTCCTGAGCTTCGCACCTCTCCGATATGTCGTCCGCCACGCCGATGGCTCCATGCCCTTCAGCATACCATGCAGGGCTGATAGGGTAGCTCGACCATGGCGAAGAACATTAGGTCGCGAGCACCTTCGGCTAGTGCTTGGAGGGTCGCGATGGCGACGTGGTGCTGGAGGCGGCAGGGCCGATAAGTTCGACTGAGCTTCTGCATCATGACGACTTCTTCGACATGCCACCGAGATGCGGTCTCAAAAGATCGCATTGTTCTAGCACAAATGAAATCCTTTATTTTGCAAGAGTTTGAGCCAAAATATCCGAGCACATCGATCTCAAATTCGTCTTCGATCTTTGGACCACATCTCGCTCTCGTCCGGGGATCGAACATGAGCGTGACGTGATCCGCTATCCGACCCTCTCGGCGCTCCAACTGCCGCTACACTCGATCAGCCCGCCGGACGTGCTCCAGGTCCTCACGGCTGGCGAGCCTGAGGGCCGGTACGTGATCGCACGCGTAGAAGCCCTCGGACCTCTTCGTCGCGATCGAACTTAGGGCTGATGGAAAACGTGACGCCCGCCGCGCCTTACGCCTTGATCGTCGATGATGAGGGGCTGATCCGCATGGATGCGGTCGATATCCTGGAGCAGGCAGGGTTCCGGACCCTTGAAGCTTCGACGGGTGATCAGGCGCACGAGTTGTTGCGACAGCACCAGCAGGAGGTCGTTCTCCTTTTCACCGACGTACTCATGCCAGGGTCTCGGGATGGCTTCACCCTCGCGCGTGAGACGGCCGAGGCATACCCACACATCTCCATCGTGGTCGCATCGGGCCAATCCCGCCCGGGTCCGGGAGACATGCCGGAAGGGGCGCGGTTCATCGACAAGCCATTCAGCGCTCAGATCGTCCATCACCATGTGCAGAAGGTGATGCCGGACGAACAGAAACCGGCCCCTCTCAAGCGCTGAGCACCGATCGATTGGAAGCCTTGGTGGGAGGTCTCACCATCCTCAGACGTTCCCCACCATGCGCACAGCCCTGATCGTGCTGGTTCGGTTCGGCCCTGACGTTGCCTATGCGATGCACCAAACGCTCCCGGAACCAGACCCATCAAGGCAGACGACGGCGCCGAAGTGGATCGTCAGCCCGCCCGCAACCGTGGTTATCCGGCCACCTCCGCAACAGGGAAGAAGTTCACGGCATCTGCCGCACTCTTGCCAGAGCCGCCCGCATCACGTCCCGCCGTTCCTCCAATCAGGCACAGCCCGACCGCGATGTAGGTGATGTCGCTCCGAGCGACGTGCCCGTCAAAGATCCGGTCACGCCCTGACGCAGGCCCTGCGGGCTGCCGACCTCACATCGTGATACGGTCCGAAGCTTGTGGGGCCAGCGCTGATCTCGGCGCCTCTTTTTAGGACTGAGCCTATGCGTATCCTCGTCGGCTGCGAGATGACCTACGAATTCCCACACCCCACACCCGTCATTGCGACGCTCAATGTACACGCGTCGCGCTTCTCCGATCTCGAACGGCCCGACTATCTCATCACGACACCGGCAGTCCCCGTGGATGGTTACCGCGACAGCTTCGGGAACTGGTGTAATCGTATGGTTGCGCCATCTGGCCGGTTTACACTGAAAACCGATACGATCGTGCGGGATCACGGCAGCGGCGATACGCAGGAGGCTGACGCCCAAGAGATCGCGGTCGAGAAACTGCCTTCTGACACAGTGCTGTTTCTCCTCGGCAGCCGATATTGTGAAACCGACCGCCTGTCGTCCATCGCCTGGAATTTGTTTGGCCATATCCCGCCGGGCTGGGGCCGCGTGCAGGCGATCTGCGACTACGTGCATGATCGCATCGCCTTTGGGTATGAGCATGCCCGAGCTACTCGGACAGCCTTCGACGTATTCGAAGAACAGCGGGGCGTCTGCCGCGACTATGCGCATCTGGCGATTACGTTTTGCCGCTGCCTCAATATCCCGACTCGCTACTGTAACGGCTATGTCAGCGACATCGGCTTGCCTCTGCCGCACGCACCGGGTGATTTTGCTGCGTGGATGGAAGTTTATCTTGGAGGTCGCTGGCACACCTTCGATCCACGCAACAACAGTTCGCGGATTGGCCGCATCCTCATCTCCTACGGTCGAGATGCCGCAGATGTGCCGCTGACGCTCACTTTCGGAGCGAACAATCTCACCGGGTTTCATGTGACGACCGAAGAAGCCCCGCCCCTACCCTGAATGGTCGGTGTGGTTGGCGCAGCTTGCGCGCCCCCCCGAAACAGGTTGGGAGGGCGGTGAGATAGATGGCCTCCCCATCGGACAGTGATCAGATCGGGCAACTGGGCCGAGCCGGAACTTCAAGTCAACGATTGCGGGTGCCCTTATGGCGTGCCGGAGTACCGCCTCGGATCCAGCGGACACCCGTTGTGTGCCTTATGATGCGTGAACTTCCGCCGACCACTTTCGAATTATGAGCCTGAGAAGCCCGTGGACGGCCGTGGCGCTGAATTGGCTCTCAATTGCCTAAAACGCGCGTAGCCCCCTCCACGCCTCGGAAATCGCTTGATACGGCTGGTGGGACGAAGATCGCGCCGTCGTGTTCGACCTGTCGAACGGTCAGGACGAGATCGTCGTGACTGATTGGTACGTAGAGGACCACCCAAAGACCGACGCTACGACCGAGAAGACCGCGTTCGTTGTCGTCTCGAAGACCGTCTCCGAGAAGCGCATCTCGAAGGGCTACGCCGACGCTGCTGCGGGACCGCCAGTCAGAGATTGGTCGATGAGGAGAAGGGATCGCGCGCCTCCCGTGATCGAGGTAGCCTCGCGGCATGATCGAAGGCGACCCTACTCTCAAGGCCGTGGAGGTTCTCGTTGCGGCCGACTTCATGGTCGAGCGCTTCGACGAGGATCCCACGCTATGGCGGGTGAACGGTGAGGTAATGACCGGCACCGAACTCCTCGACGAGGCGCGCCAGTTGGGGCTCATGAGCGAGTAGGACCGGGTGACGGTCGCTTTACGGCATGGCAGCCGCGACACACCGGGCGATGGTGCGCCTCGACGGGTTCGCCCACGACCTCCCGACCGCACGAAGTCGTCTCGATCTTCTCGCGGACATGGGCGAGATCGAGATGTCGAAGAATGGCCAACAGATAGGCTCACATCAGAGCAGAACGCCCGAATTGAAGGTCTGATCGCTGAACGGCAATCTAAATTGCACGGAGATCACGGCGCCCTCGACGCGTACGATCGTGGCGTAGCGCTTCCCGACCGTCACCGCCGAGCCCACCGCGATCTTCATCACCTCGAAGAGTTCGATCTTAGCCCCCGTCCGCGAAAGGTCGAGGATCACAGCGTGTTGGATCGGTCCTTCCGGAAGCAGCACGGTCACTGCACTATGATCCGGCATGATGCGAGGGTCACCACGTTGTTCGACCGTCAGGGCACTTTGCGCTGTATGCCATGCCAGCCGGACAGTGAGGCGAATGCGGCGCTCAGCGCTCAGGACCGGGTGCAAGTCGAAGCCCGCCGCGTTCGTCGCAGCGATCCGTCCAGGCAATGCGCCGATCGTGTCGAAGTAGCAAACCACAGAGTCGTGGATCTGCCCCGGCGCCCCGGTAACGATCGCGATTACGTCGAGACCATTGAACCGCGCCCGGCAGACATGCTCCGAGCCTCCCTCGACGATGACCCGTCCCAGGAAAAGCGGACCTTCCGCATGGGATCCTTCCGCCGCGTCCTGTTCGTCGGGCATCGGGTAGATCAGACCACTCATGCCGCTGCTCTGGCGCGTGACGACACGATGAAGGCCCGAGCCTCGGACGCCGGAAGTGGCCTGCTGAACAGGAAGCCTTGCACCTCGGTGCAGCCCTCGTGGCGGACTAGTTCGAGTTGCTCCTCGGTCTCGACGCCTTCCGCGACGATACCCATGCCAAGCCGCTCGCCGATGCCGACGACGGCCCGCACGATCGCCGCCGCGTCCGGATCGGCGATATCGCGGATGAAGGCCCGGTCGATCTTGAGCTTGTCGAACGGGAAGCGGCGCAGATAGCTCAGGCTGGAATAACCGGTGCCGAAGTCGTCCAGGGCGATCTTGACGCCGAGAGCACGCAAGCGGTGCAGACACGCCAAGGCCCCCTCCGCATCTTGCAACAGGACGCTCTCGGTCACCTCCAGCTTCAGGCGCCATGCCGGAAGGCCGGTGCTGGCAAGCGCGGTGAGAACGGCCTCCTCCAGCCCTCCACGGAACTGGACCGCCGAGACGTTTACACCGACCCGCAGGGCGTCGGGCCACGACATCGCCTCGCGGCACGCCTCCTTCAGCGCCCAGGATCCGAGCGGAACGATCATCCCGGTCTCCTCCGCGACCGGGATGAAATCGCTCGGCGAGATCAGTCCATGGACCGGATGCTGCCAGCGCATGAGCGCCTCGAAGCTGACGGTTGAGCCGGTAATCACGTCCACCACCGGCTGGTACATCAGGAAGAAGTCGCCCCGGCGGATCGCCTCCTTCATGTCCATGGCGAGGAGGCTGCGCGTGACGGTGCGGGCCTGAGCCTCGGCTTCGTACAGGCGGTAGGTGTTCCGGCCCGCAGCTTTGGCCTGATACAAGGCCATGTCCGCCCGGCGGAAGACATCCTCGGCCGTCTCAACGTCGGTAGACACGAGTGCGACGCCGATGCTCACGGCGATGTCGATCGACAGGCCGTCGAGCGGGATTGGCTCGTCGATGGCGGCGATGATGCGCTCGCACACGCTGCGGACCGCAGGCTCACCGTCGATGTCGGCGAGGATCACCGCGAACTCGTCGCCCCCCAGGCGCGCCACGGTATCCTGGACTCGCACGACGGCATTGATGCGTTCAGCGACGATGCACAGCAACTTGTCGCCCGCGAGATGCCCGAGCGTGTCGTTGACGGCCTTGAACCGATCGAGGTCGCAGGCGAGCACCGCGTAGCGGTTGGGCACACGCGCTGCCTGCTTCAAGGCCCAGTCGAGGCGCTCGCGGAACAGGGAACGGTTCGGCAGGTCGGTCAGGGCATCGTGATGGGCCATATGGGCGACATGCATCTCGGCGACTTTACGGCGTGAGATATCGATCAGCGTCCCCACGAGACGTAGTGCCCGACCATCCACATCACGGCTGACCGCCCGCGCCCGATGGAGCACCCATAGGTGGCTGCCATCCGCCCGCACGCGCCGATATTCGGCCTCAAAGGTCGGCGTGTGGCCGAGAAGGTGCGCCTGAAGGTGCTCGTCTAACTCCTGCCGGTCATCTGGGTGGACGGTGTCCATTAGGGCACTGCCACGCTCGGCCAGTCCGTCCTCGGCGCCCCCGAGTTTGGTGGTCCAGCTTCGCGACACCCAGATCGCATCGGTCGCGAGGTCCCAGTCGAACAGGCCGTCCTCGCCGCTGTCTAGGGCGAGAGCCAGCCGCTCCTCGCTACGCCGGAGTTGTGCCTCGCTCTCGCGTAGGGCCTCCTCCGACGCGCGACGGGCTGATACATCGAGATGTAAGCCAACGAAGCGTACCGGTTCGTTTGTTTGTGTATCGAACGTGACGCGCCCGAACGTCTGGATCCAACGGAGCCGCCCGGACGGATCCAGCGTTCGGAACTCGGACACGAAGGTCGAGCATGTCTCGATCGCTTGCCGCACATCATCCCACAATGGCGGGAGGTCGTCAGCGAACACACACGCTTCCCATTGCGCGCGGGTCAGGACCGCGGATCCTGCTTCGTCGGTGCAGGCAACGCCGTGCATCCGGGCGCTTCCCGGCGAGAGATGAACCCGGTCGTTGGCCACATCCCAATCCCAGACCGCGGCGCCCGCCGCGTCCTGAGCCAGGAGAAGCAAATCTGTCTTGGCTTGAAGCTCGCAACGAGACACGACGATGTCCTCGATGTCGAGGGCGGTGCCGAGCCACTCCCGATAGGACCCGTTCGCCTCCAACGGCACGGCCATCAGCTTGTGCCACCGGTAGGAACCGTCATGGCGACGTAGCCGGGCTTCGCCCGCGAACGGGATCCGCGCGGTAATCGCGGCCTGGACGCTCGCGAGATGACGCGGTGCATCGTCGGGGTGGAAGCGTCGAGCACGATCTAACGACCGGGCGTCGGGACCGTGAAAATGTTGAAACTTCTCGTTGGCATACAGGACCGACCCCGTGTCGTGAGAGAAGACCCAAACCATCTGCGGCAGGATCTCGGTGAGGGTGCGGTGCCGCTTGTCCTGCTCGGCAAGGGTGCGATGAGCGTCTTCAGTCGCCTGCCGGGCGGCACGCAGTCGCCGGAGCACAGGCAACGTCAAGGCGAGGGCGCCGGTCACGAGCACCAGGGTAAGGCCGACCATGACCCAGATTGATCGGGTCAGGGGAGCGTTCAGCGCAGCCGAGGTGATCCCGACGTTGACCAGCCAACCAGAGCCCGGAAGACGCCGGTAATGAACCTGGATCGGTTCGCCCTGTATGTTCTCGCCGAACCACAGGCCACGCTCACCCGTCCGTTCGGTGACGCCCCGCAGCACCTGCCCGATCGTCAGGGCGCTGTTGGCTGACCGGCCGAGAACCCGACCTTGGCGATCGATTACCGATCCGAAGTAATCCCCATCGACACCACTGAGCTTGAGCCGGTTGGTGATCGCAACCGGATGGACCGAGGCACTCAGGATGTAGCGGACCTCGCCATCTCGCAGGACCGGCACCCCAATCGCGACCAGTGGAACCTTACCGCCCTGCCGATCAATCAGGTCCGAGACCATTGGTTGCCGAAGGTCGCGGATGAGATCGTCCTGCCGCCGGAGGGATTGGATCGCACTTTGGTCGATCAACCCCGACGTGTTAACGCGAACGGCCCCGGCTCTGTCCAGCAGGATCAGACCGACCCCATCCTGATCCAGAAGCTCGCGGACTTGGGCCTCAAACCGCGCGAAGTCGCCATGGTCCAGGGCGGGTGAACTTGCCAGCGCTTGAAGGATGCTGATCTGCTCTTCAAGGTAACTAGTGAGATCGTCGGTTGCCTTCATGGAGATGGAAGTTGTGGTCGCGAGTGACCGTTTCTGCTCTGAAGAGACCCATTGCGCTGTGATGCCCCCGACCAGAAGTAGGAATGGAACGACCAAGCTGACGGCGACGACGAAGGTCGTCTTGATTGTAGGTGACGCATGGGCGCTGTGCAAATTCGGTCCCATCACTGCCCTGTCCTGAACACGTCGCTGCAACAAGAGATGCGTTCGCAATAAGAACTTGATGAGCGCCGCAGATCGTTCGACCTCTTCATAGCCGCACCCGCTCGTCGAAGTTATGCGGTGTGAAGGGCTGCTCGAACTGAACGGCGATGCCCGCCTGAAGCAGCCGCACCACCACGGCGTATCGAGCACCGACGCGCACACGCGTCCCAGTGAATGGGATCTCCGCGCCAGACAGTGTGATCGCCGCACCGGATATCGAGATATTGTTGATTGATCCGCGTAGGACGAGACGTTCCCCAAGCCGGACCTCGACGCTGCGGTGGAATGGGACGAGGCGGCGCGCGCGGAGGAGTTCAGCAGTCTGGGCGGCTTGGTGAGACTGTCTCTCCAACTGTGCTGCGACTAGATCGCGTCGGCTCAACTTGACCGAGAAATTGACGAGAAAACCGTGCTGAGTTCGCGCGGATACTTTCCCAGGCAGAAGACCAATCTGATCAAAATAACAAACGACAATCTGACCTATATTTATATCGATGTCGAGCAAGACTTCAGCGGAATCAACTGTCACACTGCGAGCCGAGCAAGCGAATTCCTCCCCTGTCGCAATTAAAATCCGGCCCGGTAACGGAAGTTCAAGTTGCACCTGTGGTACGGTATATGATTGTGCGCGATCTAAAATGTAAGTGCTGGCTGTGGTCATTCGGGTTCCTCGGGACCGATTTGACGATTATTAGATTTTGACGCGTCGGACTTGATGACTACTCGGATCAGAATTTTAGAAATGGATGCGTGGAACTCGAATGTCGATCTTAGGTTTAGCCGATTAATAGAGTCTATACGTAGTCTGTATTTTGCTTAGACTGATAATTTTGAATACCAATCCGAGATAGTACATTTATACTGGTAGAAAATTGCGCAGGTTTGAAAATACGATCCCTGCCAGCAACTTGTCCGTTCGAGGGGCGGCACGCCCGATGATTTCGCCCCGCAGCGGGAGGGCAACTTCCCGCCCGCACCATCGTTCTCGGACAACCACGTCGAGGTGACTCGGGCGAATTGAGGTTGTCGTTCTCGACTGCTGTTCGTCTTCGAGGGCTGAGACGCAGCAGTTAGGGCTCGTGGACCAACCCGCCTCAACCAGCACCGCCTCATGACCTCCTGACGTTTCCAGCCCCTCGGAGACATGGACGAGATCCGCACGCCGAAGAACAGCCCGCAGATGCGCGCGCAGGGCCGTGGGCGGATGTTGAGCCAAGATGGCATCCAAGACCCCGAAGCCGGTGAAACCCTCTTCAAGGCCCGGATTTCGCTCGGTACGCCCGGTAGGACGACGATATCTCCGTCGTCAACGTGCCGAACGCCAAGGACGAGATCGTCGCCGACCTATGGGGCATGGATGGCTACCCCGGCGTCCGATGTCCTCACGGAAAAATTCGAGCCGAACGTCGATGCGATGACGACTGATGTCGAACGCGGGATCGGCTCGCCGCTGGTTCAGCCGAGGGAATATCTGCCGAAGCGACACCGGGGGAACGGCTGACCCACGACATGGCTCGGCAGTACGGGTGGCAGCACGATCGCCCGCTGTCCCGACAGATCCTTGAGCACCTGAACGAGTTGCAAGTCGTCTGATTTGATCCGCTGTTAGAACCGTCCTGCGATCGTAAGGCGAACAGCGGTCGGTTCAACAGGATGGAAATGGCGATCTATGAGCCCTTCGGCAGGCTCACCCGGTAGACGCGAGACGTAGGCATAGGTGATTTGATCGGACTTGCTGTTGGTCAGGTTCAGCACGTCGAGCGAGACGCTCAAGCCGTTTTCGAAGTTGTAGCCGACCCGGCCGTTGAACAGCGCGGTCTCCCGCGACCGGATCGAATTATCTTCAATCAGGGGGCGTGGGCCGAAATAGCGGAACCTCAGCGACCCGAACCAGCCAAGCGGCTCGCCAAAGGTGACGCCCGCCGACGCGATGGTGGTGGGCGCCTCCGGCACTCGGTTGCCGACCGGGTCGTAGTCAGAGAACCGGGCGTTGGTGATCGTCAAGTCGCCTTCCAGTGACAGCCAAGGTGTCACCGCATAGCGGTTGGTCCACTCGACGCCGAACCGCCGGGTCGGGCGGCTCGGCTCCGTGGTGCCGGTATCGCCCTGAAACAGGTTCTCCGAGGCGAAGTCGAGTCGGAACAGCGCTACTGCGGTCTCCAGTCCGGCGATTGAGCGGTTCCGCAGGCCGATCTCATAGCCGGTCGAAGGCACCAAGAATGGTGAGCGGGTGGTGTTGAACAGCGAACTCGTCGGATCGATGGTGGCGGTCACGCCGCGCACGTCGTTCGAGTGGAAGCCGCCGCCGTAGTTCACGTAAAGTTCGGTGTCGAACCACGGCCCGAGGGTCAGCCCGAGCTTTGGGTTGACGATGCTGTCGCGTGCCCGACCCGAGTTGGCGGGCGTGTCGGAGACGACGCTGGCGTAGTAACCGTCTGCGCGGAAGCCGATTGAGGTGCGTAGCCAGTCGGTCCAGCGCAGTCGGTTGTCGAAGTAGAAGGCTCCGCTTGTTTCCAGCACCCGATCGTCGAGCACGCCAGAGCGGTACTGCCGGTTCGTGGTGTTGAAGAGGCCGACCCGGATCGAGTCAGTGCGGGTTTGGACGCCGATCTCGTTCTCCATCGGCCGCCCGAACCAGTCGCCCTGGAAGATGTGAAGGGCCTCGCCGCCGCCGATGATGCGCTGATCAAGCTGGTGAAACTGGTCGCCATTGACGGGGTCGTTGAGGAAGTAGGTGAAGTCGTTGAACAGGTTCAACTGGGACCGGATCACGTAGCCTGAGGCCCGCGTGATGCCGGTGTCGTCCGTCGCGCTGAATTTGCCCGAGAGCGAGAAGCGCGAGGTGTCGCCGCCGTCCGTAGGGTTGATCGTGCCGTAGCGGCTAATCAGCCCTTCCGTGACGGCGCGCTCGGGGATCTGGTTGGTGGCGGTCCAGCGGGCCGCGTAAGCCATGCCGGTGACGGAGAAGCCGTCGAGCGCCGTGCCCTGGCTGTAACGGGCGACACCGTTGATCTTGCGCAAAGCGTCGGGGACAACCCACGGCCCGTCGTAGACCTGCGCCTCGCCTGCAAAGAGGAGGTTGCCCTCGCCCAGCGGCACGGTGGTGATCGACAGCGCACGCTTATAGCCAAAACTGCCGATCGAGGTCAGCGCGACGTTCTTGGCTGTCGTGTCGAGGTAGTCGATCCGGACCGAGCCCGCCGAGGCGAAGTCGCCGTCGCGCACGAAGTACGGCCCCTTGTGGAACTCGACCGCGCCGACAAGTTCGGGGATCAGGAAGTTGATGTCGGCGTAACCCTGGCCGTGGGCATGGGTGCGCATGTTGAGCGGCATGCCGTCCAGGAACAGGGCGATGTCGGTGCCGTGGTCCAGGTTGAACCCACGCAGGAAGAACTGGTTGGCCTTCCCCTCCCCACTATGCTGAGTGACGATCAGACCGGGCACCGACTCCAGCACCTCGCCGGGGCGCGTTACTGGGCGGCTGTTAAGCTGCGCTCCGCTGATGACGCCGGAACTGGCGGAGTCCACCGGTCTGCTGATCCCGCCGATACCCGTCGTGCCACCGACGTAGCCCGCGCTCGCCGAAGGACCGGCCTGTGGAGACGCAGCAACAGCAGTCTCTGCGGTGACGGAGATCTCGTCCAGCGTCGCTTCAGTGGTGGCTGCTTTCGATGCGGATCTGCCTTGAGCTACGGCCGCTGATGCCAAAGCGGCGAGGCCAAGCCCCGACAAGGTCGAGAGCGTTCGGTTCGTTGAACGAAGGGACACAGGAGCCTCGGGCGACGGCAGTGGCACGTCACCGCGAACAAGTCCGAGAAGACCGCTTCAGGACGGCCGTCTCGATACCCACCAGGACACCCCGCCCGATGTGTTTCGCGTGTGACCACGACTGACGGCAGGTCTCCTGGCTCACGGGTCGCCGCCCTTGCACCGTCTTCCCGGATGAGGCTCATCCAGTGACGCGGTGGTGCTGGGCTCGCCGCTTACAGTTGCGGGGGCAGCCGCGGCATCGGAGTGGTCCTCACGGACTGATCCTCACCGCGTTCCCTTTTGATCCCCGAGGGAACCGTCGATTAGTAAATGACGCCGGATTAAAGGGTGGTCAATCGACGTTGCAAGACGCGCGCTGGGTGTTGCCAAGCAGCGACATATTTTCAAATGCAGACGCCTTTCCGCCTTTGACGATGGGTGACCAGTACCGCTGCCCAAGATTTAAAATCGAACTTCGCCCCCATCGGTCACGCTTAAGCCGCTCCGGCATCTCGGAGTACAACGAGTCCAACACGGCGCGGAAAATCAGGCCGTCGTAGTCCGGCACCGCACCCTTCAGGGCAAGCAGGCGGCGCATGGCATTCGACCACCGTCTCCGACATCTCGAAGAACATCGCGTTGATCTTCAACCCACCCGCGATCCGCCCTCCGGAAATATTATCCGTCTCGAAGAACTTCACCGAAAGGCGCATCTGGATGGGCTAAGACGACGCTTCCGCGGGACCGCCAGTCAGATATTGGTCGATGATGGGAGCCGGATCGTCGTCGGCACCATGACGACATGTTCTTCGACGAATGGTGGTGAGCGGCGCGGCACGACGAAGAACATCTCGGGAAGGTGCAGGAGGGCGGTGGGCAAGACCGCGCTGATCGGCCAAACTTTCGCGGTGCGAGTTCTCAACGGCCTTAAGATTGAGCGATGGCTCGACCGAGGCTGAACAAGAGTACATCAGTCGCGGCCCGCACCTCCGCCGGAGCGTCGTCGCCGAGGATCTGCTTTAACGCAATGGCGAGGTCGGCGGCCCGGTCGAGCGGATCATCGGCCTGCGATGACCTTCCCATGACGTACCGTTCGCCGCCATCGCGCATCTCAGTAATGTCGATCAGGATCCCGCAGGATCGCAGCGGGCGGCCGAAATGATCCTGATAGGTCCGGCCGCGGCTGAGCAGCCAACTCACTGCTCCGTCAGGAGCAACAACCCGGTACTCGGACACCACGAGGCCGCCAGCCCGAGCGGCCTTCCTCATGTGCTCGGCCAGCCATTCGCGGTCATCGGGATGTACGGCAGCAGCACCGGACATCCCCGTGATCTCGCGCTCGGCCAGATCCGGATCACCGGTCAGAAGGCGGGCCGCACCAGCGTCGTAGCTGACGACCCCACGGGTGTGATCCCAATCCCAGGTCCCGACGACACACGAGGCTTCCAGCGCGCCCCTGAGGCGCTCCATATCCTCGCTGAACCCATCGATGGCGTTGATGCGCATAGCGCCTCGCAAAACTTGATGTTGAGTTGTGGCCGCCTTGGCACGAGCGAACGAACATAAACAAGCGTCAACAACCTCTTAGGTTGCATTCCCCTTTGTTCTGCAACCCAGCGCCTGCTTGGTGTGTTATGCATACCTGCCCTAGAAATCCGTCGCCGCATCCGTGAGGCGAGACGCCGAGCGAGATGCCATGCGTGACGATTTCAAGAACCCCGACGATGAACGTGAGAGTCGAGGATCGCTGGCTCGGATCAGCGATGCGCTTGGCGTCCCGGTAACGGCGTTTTACGGCTTCGACGCCGACGCGGTCGGGCATCTCCAGCGCGAGCACGAGGCGCAAGTGCTTGCGGCCGTACGAGCGTATTTGCGGGAAGTTGATCACGACGCTGCCCGACGCTTCATCACAGCGGTCCAGGGACTGGTCGAGACCGGACCGAAATAGTCTGACGTCTCCCGGTTCGCCTTCTCGTGTCACTTAATGAAGCCGATCACCCGGCTCCGATGAGCCCATGTTCCGCGCCAGTAGTATGCCTGCCACTGTCAGCGCCTGCCGAAGAACCGGCAACAGTTCTGGAGCATGATCCTGTTCCACGATCGAGTGCGCCATCAGCAGATGATCGGCCACGAGTTCGAGCGTCGAGCCCGGTGGCGTCGTTGGGCTCATGGGCGGTGGTACGAAGCGCGCGAGCGTGCCGTAGGCAGTCAACGGTTCTGAGCCGCTGACGGTGATCTCTGTCAGCGAGCCGAGATAGCCAAGGAACGTGTGGTCCGGTGGCCCGTAGGAGGGCACAGCACCGATCATCACCCAGGCGTAGCTCTGGTCCGCTCGGCGCAAGCGCAGGCGTAGGCTGTACTCGCTCTGCTGATCCCTGGCACTGCGCAGAAAGGTGACCGCCGGTTCGCGATCATCGGGGTGTACACACTCGAACCAGCCGTGTTCGGCGGCATCTGGGGCAGCCTGTCCAGTGAAGGCGCACCATTCCGGGCTGACGTAGGTCACTCCTCCGGTCGCGCTCGCCACGAAGATCATCCGCTGGGCTCCTCAGCAGGTCTCGCAGGAGCGCCGGGCGACGTGTGCAAGATCTGGTTGATGCGCCCATTCCTCCGGAGTGGCGAATGGTGTGGCATCACAATCTGGTACAGCCTAACCGGATCTGACGTGATCGTCCTACAAATTTGCTCCCAAGCTGAGGGTCACGGGAGGCCGAGACCGGAACGCCGGTTTCAGACATGCCTCTCTGACTGCGGCTGCCTGAGCCAGATCGAACGCCTCGATCTCGACCGGCCTGACCGTCCCCGACAGCGTGATCACGGAGCGGGTCATCACCGCCAATACCGAGGGCGGACGCGGTCAGTTCTTGGCAGGCGCCTGTCGCAGGCTGGCTGCCGCCTTCACGATCGACAGGACGCTGTCGCGCGTCTTTTCGTCGGAGATGCTTGTGAAGGCCATGACGAGGTCCATGACTTTCGGATCGTTAAAGAATGTCTGGGCTCCAACCTCGGCCTCAGCCGATCCCGGCTGACCGGCGAAGAAAGTCTCGACCGGCACCTTCAGGACATCGGCTATCGCCTGGAGTCGTCCGGCGCCGACGCGATTGCGGCCCTTCTCGTACTTCTGCACCTGCTGGAAGCTGACGCCGATCGCCTGCCCCAACACCGTCTGGCTCAAGCCCTGTGCGGCACGGAGCGCCGCGATACGACTGCCAATCGTGCGATCAGCGTCCGTCGCCAGTTTGGGCGCATTGGTTGAACTGACGATGGCGGTCATTGGAAAGCGGCTTTCAGGTGATGCGGCCAGGGTTGGCCGAAGCGACGATCGCCCTTCAACCACATAACGCACGATTGAGTTGCGCACAGAAATGCAATCCAGGCGCGCGTCAATCGCTCAGCTTGGCCGCATCCGGTCAAAACCGCACCTACGCAGTCCGCCTTGATGAGTATGTGGCGCCGTCCTGACATCAGCCGAGCGCGCCCTCTCGCATCGACAACGATCCATTAACCACGATCCGGCAGGTTGCTCTGAGCGACCGGCGGAAGCGCCGAGCGCGGACAGAGCAGCACCGCCTCCCCTGATGACACGGTGCGGCCTCGCCGACGCAGTCGCATCAAGCCCGTTCCTGGGAGACCAGGGCGGGCTTTGCTCGTTCCGGCTCAGATGGTTCGCTATGATGCTCTCCCGCCAGCCGGTGATCAGATCGGGCGACGGGGCCGAGCCGTTCAGATCAGGCTGATTTGCGAGCCTTCCGACCATGCCCGGCCATGACACCCGGCTGGCCGAGCCCGATCGAGTTGGAGATGGCGGAGCGCCGCTCAGAATAGCTCGAAGCGACCATCGGGTAGTCCGCAGGTAAGCCATAGCGCTCGCAGTAGCTCTGCGGGTTAAAGCCATTCGCGGTCAGGTGGCGCTTGAGCGTCTTGTAGGTCTTGCCGTCGATGAAGCTGACGATACCGTCGTGCTGGACCGATTTGCGGATTTGGGCCGCGCTCGGCCTTTTCACCTCTACATCTGGAACGACGGCATCTGGAACGCCGCCAGAGGTTAGCTCTGAAACGATGCGTTGCACGCTGTGAATGAGCCCCGGAAGCCCAGCGACCGGCACGGAATTGTTCGAAATGTATGCAGCCACGATATCGGCGGTTAACGCGACAATTTCGTGATGGTGTTCGAATTTTGTATTATCTTCCATGGACCCACCCTGTAACATTCATTTTTCTGGCGTCGGTTGCGGTTATTAAATTCGGCAATAATTAAGAAATCGAAACTGCGGTCAGTTGACACAGACATTATCCTGCCAGTTGAAATTGAAAATTAAATTTGACCGGCGGGAGATCGAGACCGCACCAGCTTCGGCGGATCTTTAGTCAAGCCTTGCTCTACAAGTTGGTGCATAAATCGGTGCGAGCGACGCCGCTCGCGCCTCACTCTGGGGACTTGCCGCCCCCTGCTTCCGGCGCGATCGACACACTCTCCACCAGGACGCGGATCATCTCGGAGCGGTCTTCGAGCATCATGGCGGGCGGCTCTCCCACTAGCGCCTGCCAAGCCGCCATGAACTCGGCTTGTGGTATGTGGACGAGCCTGTCGTCGTCTTCGGATATCGCCTCAACCAGTAGGGTGCGTTCGATATTCATGTATGTGTTACGCATACGACCCCAGCCGTGTTTCATCACGACTTGATTAGGGTAAAAAAAATCTAAATCTCAAGAAGGTACTGGTCTACATTGTTGCCATAATAACCAATAACAAGGACACCTTCCGCTTAAATTTCGTACTACGAAAAACGCCCGACGTGCCGTCTTCGAAGATCATCACGAGGGCGTCCCCGATCTCGCAGTCACCATTTTCGTACAACGAAAAACGACCGGTCGGTCAGATATAGGCCCGATGTTCTTCACCGCGTCGAAGAACGTGATCGTCGCCACCCCGTCGCCGATTTACGTCCTGCTAACCCTGAGCCGCCACGGTCACTCCCTTCATCGTAGGGATCAGCACATGGCCGATAAGATCGAGATCACCGACACCGTCGCCGTCGCGGGCGAGCGCATCTGCTCCATCATCGAGCGGATCGAGCGGGTCGAAGAAGAGATCAAAGATCTGATGGAGGCCAAGAAGGAGATCTTCGCCGAGGCCAAGGGCGAGGGCCTGGATGTTAAAATCCTGAAAGAAATCCTGAAGATCCGTAAGCAGGACAAGGATGAACGCGATGAGCACGAGACGCTCCTCGACGTGTACCTGCGCGCCATGGATGCGCCGTCGTCCGCGCCCCTCGCCGAGGCGGCCTGAGCCTTAGAGCGCCTAACAGAACCGTCTGATCTGGTTGAGAGTGATGAGGCTGGCGGCGAGGCTCGTGAAGGCCTCGTAGATG